>NZ_LIRL01000272.1 GCF_001419795.1 Streptomyces niveiscabiei | reverse complement strand
GTGTGTGGTCCGGCACGTGTCGAGGAGGGTAGCTGAAAATGGTTCCCATTAACAATTGGGGTGAGGGCGGGCATCGGGATCGGTGTGCGGCCGGTATCCAGGAGCGTTGTCAGTGGTGGCGCCTACCGTTGATCCCGTGACCGACAGCCGCCGCCCCCTCGCCGTCTTCGACCTCGACAACACCCTCGCCGACACGGCCCACCGCCAACGCTTCCTCCAGGGCGCCCGGCGCGACTGGGCCGCCTTCTTCGCCGCCGCCCCCGACGACCCGCCGCTCCCCGAGGGCGTCGCCCTCGCCCTCTCCACCGCCGAGGAGTGCGAGATCGTCTACCTCACGGGCCGCCCCGAACGCTGCCGCCGCGACACCCTCGCCTGGCTCGAACGCCACGGCCTGCCCGAGGGCGACGTCCACATGCGCCGCAACGACGACCGCCGCCCCGCCCGCCAAACCAAGCTGGAGCTCCTGCGGAAGTTCGCGCGCGGCAGAGAGGTCCGGGTCCTGGTGGACGACGACGAACTCGTCTGCGCGGACGCGCGGAAGGCCGGGTTCACGGTGGTCCTGGCGAGGTGGACGACCCCGTCGGAGACGCTGCGGGAGGCACAGGAGGGGGCGGGGCGTACGTGATCGGGGCCTTCCGGCGGCCTCCGGGCGGGCGGCCCGGCCGATGAACGCGGGCCCGGCCGGACGAGACGGAAGGGCACCTCGCAGTGGCCCCGGGTCTGCCCTCGGCGCCCTTCCCGCGTGTCCCTCCGTGGGGCACGGTTGCCGGGCCACAGCTCTCGGCAGAAACGGATTCCTCATGCGGCGTACCACCGAGTCCCGACGGAACAGCGATGCGGCGCGTGAGCGGGCCGAGTCGCGGAGTCCCGCGCGTACCGCGCGTACCGCGCCGGTGGGCTCGTTGGGTGCGCTTCAGGGGGTCGTCGGGAATGCCGCCGTGTCCCGGATGGTCGCCCGCGAGCGCGCGGTAGAGGGGGGCGACGCCGTGCGGGAGGCCGCGCGGAGCGCCTCGCGGGGCGGGCGGCCGTTGCCGAGGCAGATGCGGACGTCGATGGAGAGCGCGTTCGGAACCGGGCTCGGGCACGTCCGCGTGTCCGTGGACGCGCAGGCCGCCGAGAGCATCGACGCCAAGGCGTACACCGTCGGCAACAACATCGTCGTCCAGAACGCGAGCGTCCTGCGGGACACGGAGACGATGGCCCACGAGATCCACCACACGACGCAGCGCGGCGCGCCGGGCGGGCTCAGCGATCCGGACGGGAAGTGGGAGCGGGAGGCGTCGGAGGTCGGGGCGAGGGTGGCCCGGGGGCAGAGCGTCCAGTGCCGCGAGGCGGACGCCGGGGAGCGCGGGGAGCACGGGGAAGCGGTACAGCGGCGGGTCGGCTTCGAGTTCGAGTCGCAGTGGCGGATGCGGGACCACAACGACCTGACGCAGGAGGACCACCAGGCGCATCAGAACGAGATCACCGAGCGGGACGCGATCTGCGGCGCGCAACTGCTGCTGACGATGTCCGACCGGCGGCAGACCGGCGACCTGCTGGACGCGTCCGAACAGGGCATGTCCAGCGAGGAGTTGCGCACGGCCTGGCTCACCCCGCTCGCGGGCGACCCCCTGGGCTACCGCCCCACGGCGGCCGGCCGGGCACGCCTCGACAAGGCGCGGCAGGACCACCCCGCCGTGTACGGCGCGCAGATGAGCGCCGTCGAACTGTCGCTGCTCCAGCGCAACTGGATCCGCGAGACCCCGATCCCGGGCCGCGAGGTCCCCAAGATGGGTTCCGTCGGCACGGGCACGGGGTACGCGCTCACCTCGGACGTCAGCCCCACCGGCGGCTCCGCCCTGGAGTGGGTGACCGAACCGCTCAGCACGAGGGACGAGGTCCTGCGGGTCATGGGCGAGATCACCGCTGTCTCCCAGGCGCTGGACGCCCGGCAGGGCCAGCCGTCCTTCCCGCTGGATCAAGTCAACCTGGGCGGCTTCACGGCCGACCCCGGCATCGTCGTGTTCCCCCTCAACGGCCCCCTCGTCTACGCCCCGCAGATGACCGGCGGCTTCAAACTGGACGAACTCCCGAGGCTCGTGGAGTACCTCCAAGTCCCGGACAAGCGGCCCACGTTCACCCTGCCCGGCGCGCACGAGCAGCGGAAGACGGCCAAGCAGGACCTGCACCAGAGCAGCATCCGCACGGCCGACGGCATCCGCCAGGCCGCCGAGGCCCAGGCGAAGGCGCTCCCCGCTTCGGTCACCGGCGGCGAGTCCACGGACGGCCTCGTCGGCCTCGTCACGCTGATCGGCAGCTACCTCGCGTACGGCGCGGAACTGGGCGAGAAGGCGAACTCGAAGTCCATCGCGGGCGGCGTCATGTCCCGGACGTCCTTCGCCCACAACTTCACGCTGCTGCCCCTGCCGATGCGCGTCCACTACCGCGCGAACCCGGCGGAGTTCGCCGCGTTCGCCCTCACGGCGGCCGGGCTCGACCCCGCCGACGAGCAGGCGACGGTCTACTCCCGGCCCGTCGAGCACGGCGAGGCCGGGCAGCGCCAGGAGCGGCAGATCCCGCTCACCCGCCATCAGTGGCTGAAGGGCATGCCCGCGGGCAAGGACCTGCTGCGCAACTACCGCCACCTCAACCAGGCGGAGCGCGCCGACGTCAACGAGCAGGACTGGAACCACATCCACGGCTCGCTCGGCGCGCTCGGCACGGTCGACGACCGGGTCGGCAGGCCGGGGAAGCAGGAGGTCGCCCTGGTCGCGGAGCTGCGGCGGATGAAGGACGGGCTCAGCACGGCAGACCTGCTGCCGCTCACCGTCGCCGCGTTCGACCTGGTCCAGCGGCTCAACGAGGGGCGGTCGCTGGAGTACAGGAAGAGGTGACGGCCCCCGGCACGCCTCAGCTCTCCTCGTCCAGCCTGAACCCCACCTTCAGCCCCACCTGCCAGTGCGCCACCTCCCCGTTCTCGATCTGCCCCCTGACCTGCGTCACCTCGAACCAGTCGAGGTTGCGCAGGGTCTGGGACGCGCGGGCGATGCCGTTGCGGACGGCCTGGTCCACGCTCTCGGGGGAGGTGCCGACGATCTCGGTGACCCGGTATGTGTGGTTCGACATACGTCCACCGTGCCTCACGCCAGGGGATGGCGCGAGGCGTGGGCGGTCAGCGGGCGGTGGACAGGGACAGCGCGAAGCGGCCCGCCGCGTCGGTCCACCAGTGGGTGAGGTCCAGCCCGGCGGCTGCCAGCTCCGTCCTGATGCCGGTCTCCCGGAACTTCGCGGAGACCTCCGTACGCAGCTCCTCGCCCGCCGCGAAGTCCACGGCCAGGTCGAGCGCGGGCACCTTGACCGTCTGCGCGGCCCTGGACCGCAGCCGCATCTCGATCCACTCGTGGTCCGCGTCCCACAGGGCGACGTGGTCGAAGGCGTCCGGGTGGAAGTCCGCGCCGAGCTCGCGGTCGACGACACTGAGGACGTTCTTGTTGAACGCGGCGGTCACCCCGGCGGAGTCGTCGTACGCCCGCACCAGCGTCGCCTCGTCCTTGACCAGGTCCGTCCCCAGGAGAAACGTATCGCCGGGGGAGAGGAGCGTACGGACGGCGGCGAGGAACGCGGTGCGTTCGGCGGGTACGAGGTTGCCGATCGTGCCGCCGAGAAAGGCGAGGAGTCTCGGGCCCGGCGTCTCGGGCAGCCGCAGGCCGTTCGTGAAGTCCGCGATCAGGGCGTGGATGGTCAGGCCGGGATGCTCCACGAGGAGCGCCTCCCCGGCCTGGGTGAGCGCGCTCTCGCTCACGTCCACCGGGACGTACGTGTCCAACTCCCGTAGTTCCGCCAGGAGATGACGCGTCTTGTCGGAGGAGCCCGAGCCCAGCTCGACGAGGGTGCGGGCGCCGGACGCCTCGGCGATCTCGGGGGCGCGGGTCAGGAGGATCTCCCGTTCGGCCCGGGTCGGGTAGTACTCGGGCAACTCGGTGATCCGGTCGAAGAGTTCGCTGCCCCGCGCGTCGTAGAACCACTTCGGCGGGAGCCACTTCGGGTTCGCGGTCAGTCCACGCAGGACGTCGGCACGCAGGGCCGCGTCGGTGGCGCCCTCGGGCAGCGTGCGGGTGAGACGGAACGGGCTCACGGACGGGGCTCCTTCGATGGTGCGGCGAGATCCTTGAGAGGGGTGAGCAGGACCTCCGTGCGGGTCGCGGTGAGCAGAGTGGCGTCAGGGACCTCCCGCCAGGCGGCGTCGCCGTCGTACGGCTCGGACGCGACGACCACGCCGCGCCCGGGATCGAGGAGATACCAGAGACTGTCGCCCCAGGCGGTCGCCGCGATCGAAGTACCGTCGGTGGCAAGGAGGTTGAGCCGGGAGCCGGGAGCGGCTTCGACGATCTCGGCGACGGTGAGGGCCAGCGCGTCACCCAGTGGCAGCTTTTCGAGCCGCGCCAGCACCAGTGCCCACACGAACGCCGAGTCCGTGCGCGCCTCCAGCGACAGCAGGTCCGCCGCCGGAAGCGTTCCCACGAGGGGTGTCATCGAGGTCGGCCACCCCTTCACCGCCCCGTTGTGGCTGAACAGCCAGCGGCCCGAGGCGAACGGGGCCGCCGCCGCTTCGCCGTCCGCGCCCGGGAGGGTCGCGTCGCGTACGGCGGCCAGGAGGGCCCTTGTGCGGATGACCCGGGCGAGGTCAGGGAACGTGAGGTCGGCCCAGATCGGGCCCGTGCGGCGGTAGCGGGCCGGTGCGGGGTCGCCGTCCGCGTACCAACCCACCCCGAAACCATCGGCGTTGACGGTTCCCGAGCGTTGGTGCAGGGGGTGCCAGGACTGGTGGACCAGGCTGTGCGCGGGGTCGGACAGGAGGTGGCCCAGCGGCAACGGGTCGCCCACGTAGGCGAGGTGACGGCACATCAGACGGCCTCCGAGCGGGCCGTGCGGAACCCGGAGAAGATCTGGCGGCGGATCGGGTAGTCCCAGTTGCGGAACGTACCCCGGCAGGCGACCTCGTCCACGGCGAACGAACCGCCGCGCAGGACCTTGTACTCGGGCCCGTAGAACACCTCTGAGTACTCCTTGTACGGGAACGCCCGGAACCCGGGGTAGGGCAGGAAGTCGCTCGCCGTCCACTCCCAGACGTCACCGATCAACTGCCGTACCCCGTGCGGGGATTCGCCCGCCGGGTAGCTTCCGGCGGGGGCCGGGCGCAGGTGGCGCTGGCCGAGGTTGGCGTGCTCGGGGGAGGGGGTCGCGTCGCCCCACGGATAGCGGCGGGACGCCCCGGTCGCCGGGTCGTGGCGGGCGGCCTTCTCCCACTCCGCCTCCGTGGGCAGCCGGCGTCCGGCCCAGCGGGCGTACGCGTCGGCCTCGTACCAGCAGACGTGCACGACCGGCTCGTCCGGCGGGACCACCTCCGTGACCCCGAACCGGCGGCGCAGCCACTGGCCGCCGTCGCTGTGCCAGAACTGCGGGGCACGGATGGCGTGTTGACGGATGTGCGTCCAGCCGGCGGGGTGCCACCAGCGGGGCTCGTCGTAGCCGCCGTCCTCGATGAAGCGGAGGTACGCGCCGTTCGTGACGGGCGTCGTGTCGAGGTGGAAGGGCGCCAACTCGACGCGGTGCGCGGGGCGTTCGTTGTCCAGCGCCCACGGCTCGGAGTCCGTGCCCATCGTGAACTCCCCGCCGGGGACGAGGACTTCGGCCGGGCCGGTGAACGGGGCGGCCGGGCCGGGGTCCGGGGCGGTGAGGACCTGGGGGCCCTTGCGGAGCTGATGGGTGATCAGCATCGTCTCGTCGTGCTGCTGTTCGTGCTGCGCGATCATCCCGAACGCGAACCCGGCCTCGGTGAGCCGCGTGCCGTGGAAGTCCGCCTTCTCCAGCAGGTCCAGGACTCTGCCCCGGACTTCGGCCGCGTACGCCCGCGCCTCGGCGGGCGGCAGCAGCGGCAGCGTCGGCCGCTCCGAGCGGGGATGCTCGAACGCGTCGTAGAGGCTGTCGATCTCCGGCCGCATCGGGTCGCCGCCCCCGACCGCGCGCAGGAGCCACAGCTCCTCCTGGTTGCCGATGTGCGCGAGGTCCCACACGAGCGGCGACATCAGCGGGGAGTGCTGGGCGGTGAGGTCGGGGTCCTCGACGCAGGACGTGAGGAGGGTGGTGCGGGCGCGGGCCGTGGTCAGGGTGTCCAGGGCCCGCCGCCGCAGGGACTCGGGGTCGGCGGAGGACTCGGTGGGTGCGGTCATCGGTGGATCTCCTCGCCGTACAGGCTGTCGAGCAGGTCGTCCGCCGGGCAGCGGCCCGGGACGACGTAACGGTCGTGGTAATCGGTTACCGCGGCGAGCACCGCCGGGGACGCGCTCATGCGGGGCAGGGCCTCCAGGGCCGCCGCGAAGCACACCTGCGCGATCTCGTGCAGTTCCGGGTCGGTGAGGGCCTCGCGGGCCGCCGTCAGCCACAGGGGGTTGTGGGGGGCCGGCCGGGACCGCGCGCGTTCCGCCAGCGGTTTCACCGCCCGGTAGGCGCGCTCGGCGGCCTCCGGGTCGTCGAACAGGGCCGTCGTCACCGCCAGCGGGACGATCCAGCCGTCCTCGCCGGGCTGCGCGTCGATCATCCGCAGCTCCAGGTGACCGCGCGGGCGGACCGGCGGGAACAGGGTCGAGATGTGGTAGTCGAGGTCCGCGCGGGTCGGCGTGCCGGTGCGGATCCAGTCGCGGAAGGTGAGGTCCTCGGGCACGTCCCACGGCCCGCTGTCGCGCCGTACGCACATCACCGGCGCGTCCAGGACCAGCCGCGACCACGCGTCGCGCGGGGTGTGCGCGAGGTCGGGGCCGCCCGCGCGGCCCGTGCCGATCTCCATCCACAGCAGCTGGCGCGTCGAACGCCAGCCGGTGGGCTCCGCGCCGAGGAGGGGGGAGTTCGCGAACGCCGCGACGAGGACGGCGCCCAGGTGGTGCGCCAGCCACCAGCGCCGGCCGTGCCCCAGCGGGCCCGGTTCCTCGAACCCGGCGTCCAGGCACACCTGCACCGACGCCGAGGTGCACATCATCGCCCGGCCCGCGGGGCCCGTCCGGTCGAGGTACGCCTCCATCGCGTCGTACCTGGGCTCGCGCAGGTAGCGGCGGGGGCCGTGCCAGGGGTCGGTGCCGATACCGGCGAGCGCCAGGCCCAGCGGGGCCAGCGTGCCGCGTACGGCGGTGAGGTCCGCCGAGACCGTGTCCACGCACTCCGTCAAGGAGGCGGCGGGGCGGGAGCTGAGCTCCAGTTGTCCGCCGGGTTCCACGGTGAGCGCGGAGTCCAGCGGGATGTTCTTCAGGGCCTCGTAGGCCGTTTCCAGTCGGGTGCGGGTCACCGGGCGGCGGGGTTCGGCCAGCTCGTGCACGAGCCACTCGACCTCCACGCCGACCGTCCTGGGCGGGCCTGTCTTGAAGCAGATGCCCCTGACCAGGGCTTCCACCTCGGCCTCCGTCACGGCTGTACGGACGTCCGTACAGTCGCCGCCGTCACTCACAGAGTCGGACATTCGGGATCCTCCTGAGGTTCCACCATGCCACCGGTTCGGCTCGGACGGGTGTCCGGCCGGGATCACTCGTCCCACCCAAAACCCTGGAAGCGGATCCCACAAGGGGGCGAAACGGGGTGTAACGGCTTTCGTTCCGGGGTTCCTCCGCATGTCACGCCGGCGTTCACCGGGTGTTTGCGGGGCGTGAAATTCCGTTGCAGGGGGTGTCCCGGGTCGCGGACGATGGCTGCATGAGCACGACAGGGGAGGGCGTCGCGTTCATGGCGTCCACGGGGGTGTCGCCATGAGCGCGCGGCTCAGGGGCATCGCGAAGGAGACGGTCGAGATCGTCTCGGCGGGGGGTTACCGGGGGGTGTCCCTCGGCGCGGCCGTCGAAGCGGCCCGCGCGGGTACGCGGATGCTGGGGCCCGAGCCCGTCGCCTGTACGCCGGTCCCCGTGACCGTCACCGTCACCGGCGTCGACGTCACCGGCGAGAGCAGCCTCGAAGCGGCCCGCCGCCTCGCCGACCGGCCCGTCGCCGTCCTGAACTTCGCCTCGGCGCGGAATCCCGGCGGGGGTTTCCTTAACGGGGCCCAGGCTCAGGAAGAGGCGTTGTGCCGGGCTTCCGCCCTCTATGCGTGTCTGCTGGAGGCGCCCGATTTCTACGCCTTTCACCGGGCCCATCGCGATCCCTTCTACACCGACCGGGTCATCCATTCTCCGGCCGTCCCCGTTTTCCGGGACGACCGGGGACGCCTTCTCGACGAGCCTTATCACGCCGGTTTTCTGACCGCCGCCGCGCCCAACGCCGGGGTCGTCCGACGGACCCTGCCGGAGCGCGTCGACGAGGTGCCGGGCGCTCTGGCGGTGCGCGCCGAACGGGTGCTGGAGACGGCGGTCGCGTTCGGGTACCGGCGCGTGGTGCTGGGCGCCTGGGGGTGCGGGGTGTTCCAGAACGATCCGGTCCAGGTGGCCGGGACATTCCGGGAATTGCTGGCCGGGAGGTTTTCCGGGGTGTTCGAGCGGGTGGTTTTCGGGGTGCTGGACCGGACGCCGGGTGCGGTGGTCCGGAAGGCTTTCACCGAGGCGTTCGCATAATCGCGCGAGGCTGATTTCCATCGGGCGAGGGCCGCTTTCACGACCCTCGCCCAGCAGCTATGTCCAGCCGTACCGCTCGTGCAGCCGCTGCCGTACGAGGTTGAAGCGGCCCCGGTCCAGCGCGCACGCCTCGCGGCGCATGCCGTCCTCGTGCAGGCGCAGCACCCTGTCGACGGCCACCCACGAGTCGCGGCCCGACTTGTCCCAGGGGCCGTTGCCGATGGGGACCCATTCGCGGTCGGCGTCGTGGCGTTTGCTGGAGAGCTGGACCGCGAGGAGGGTGCCCTGGGGTTCGCGGGCCACGACCAGGACGGGGCGGTCCTTGCCCCGGCCGTCGTTCTCCTCGAAGGGGACCCAGGTCCAGACGATCTCGCCGGGGTCGGGGTCGCCGTCATGCTCGGGCGCGTACTCGGTGCGGACGCGGCCGACCTCGCGGGCGTCGGCCTCGGTCGTCGCGGTGGGGCCGTAGCGGCCCGGGACGTCGTCATCGGTGAACGTACTCACGCCATGCACCCTAAGGGGCCGCCGCAGGTCAGGGTGGCGGCGGTGGCGGCAACCGGCCTGCCGGGAACGGGGGTTCGGGGGCGCCGGTGACACGTACGGCCGGTACCGGCCACCGAGAGTGAGGCGAGCCCCGCGCGAGGCTCGCCTCAACTCCCGTACCGCGTCTAGTCCTTGTCGACCGCGACCTGCTGGGCCACAGGAGCCGTCACCGGAGCCGCTGCGGGAGAGGGCATCGGCGGCACGCCCGGAGCGACAGCCGTCTGCCCGGCAGGGTTCGCCTCGGGGCTCATCGACGCCAGCAACTGCCGCGCCAGCCCGAGCCCCGTACCGCCCATGGTGAGCGCCTTCGCGAACAACTCGCCCATTCCCTCGGCCCCGTTGAGCAGCACCATGTTGTCGACGTTGCCGAACGCGGACGCCCCCGCCTGGACGATCTCCGGCCACTTCTCGGCGAGTTGCTGCGCGACGACCGCCTCCTGGTTCTCGGCGAGGGCGGCAGCCCGCGCCTTGATCGCCTCGGCCTCGGCGAGCCCCTGCGCACGGGTCGCCTCCGCCGCCGCGAGCCCCTTGGCCTGGGCGGCGGCGGCCTCGGCCTCACCGGTCGCCCGGGTCGCCGCGGCCGACGCCGCGCCCCGCGTCTTCGTCGCCTCGGCCTCGGCGCCGGCCGCCTGCTTGACCCTGGACGCCTCGGCCACGGCGGCGAGTTCGGTCTCCTTCGCCTTGGCCTGCGCCGCGGAGATCCGCGCGTCGCGCTCGGCTTCGGCGAGGGTGCGCTTCTCGTACGCCTTCGCGTCGGCGGGCTTGCGGACGTCCGCCTGGAGCTGCTGCTCACGCCGGTGCGCTTCGAGTTCGGCGACGCGGGTCTCCTGGACGACGACCTCCTGCCGGGCACCCGCCTCGGCAAGGGGCCCCGCCTGCCGGGCCTTTGCCGCCGCGTGGTCGCGCTCGGCCTGGTACCCGGCCTGGAGGATCTCGCTGTCGCGCGTCGCCTCCGACATGCGCGCCGCCGCCTGCTGCTCCGCCTCGGTGGCGAGCCGGTTGGCCTCGGCCTGCGCGATGCGCGCGTCCCGCTGGACGGCCGCGGCGTGCGGCATCGCCAGGTTCTGGATGTATCCGGTCGGGTCCTCGATCTCGTGGATCTGCAAGGAGTCCACGATCAGCCCGAGCTTCTCCATCTCCGTCCCGCACGCCGCCCGGGTCTGCCCGGTCAGCTTCTCCCGGTCGCGGATCATGTCCTCGACCGTCAACCCGCCCACGATGGACCGCAGATGACCGGCGAACACGTTGTGCACGCGCTCCGACATCAGCCGCTGCTGGTCCAGGAACCGGCGGGCCGCGTTGGCGATCGACACGAAGTCGTCGCCCACCTTGAAGATGACGACTCCCCGCACCTTCAGCGGAATTCCCTGGTGCGTGACGCAATCCACCTGCAACTCGGTCTCGTTGAGGTCGAGCGACAGCTTGCGCACCGCCTGCACGCCGGGCAGCACCAGCGTGCCGCGCCCCGTGACGATCCGGAAGCCCATCCCCGCCTCGAGTCCCTCGGTCCGATGGTTCGAACCCGAGATGACCAGCGCCTCGTTGGGCTCCGCCACCCGCCACATCATCTTGAACAGACCGATCACGGCGAGCACGGCGACGACCGCCACACCCGCAACGACGCCGATGACCATCGGCATACGCCCCCTTTGAATGGTGCCCCGGCGCCGAACGAACTCGGCACCGGACGAAAGGGAGTGTGCGCCCGCCCGCGCCCCAGGAGAAGAGACCGCCCGATCCTTGTCACAACCTTGACGAATACGGCTCTCACCTGGGACTTCGTACGCTCAACTGTCGTACGCGGCCGTCACGTACACGGTCCTCGGCGGCAGATGCTCCACCACCATCACCACCGTCCCCTGCTCGAACCGCTCCCTGTTGTTCGCCGGATACGCGAGGAAGTGCTCCGCCCCGCCCCGCACCCGGACGATGACCTCCCCGACGAGCCCGGGCCCGACCGCCCCCGTGACCCGCCCCATGAGCCCGACCATCGACACGTCGTTCATCTTCACAGGTTAGGCCAGTGCTCAACCCATTGACGTGTCTCATTCACGCCCCTACCTTCTGATCGACTTCCCGAACCTCGTTCGGCATGTCGAACCCCCATTGTGTCAGGGAGAGCCGCCATGACCACACAGCACCGTCCCCCCACGCCGTCCCGCCGCAGCCTGCTGCGCGCGCTCGCGATCGTCCCCGCCGCAGCCCTCGTCCTCGGTGAGGCCCCCGGCCTGCTCGGCACCGCGCTGGCCGCCGCGCCCCCCGGCGGTTCCGCGACCCGGTACACCATCGTCCCGTTCCTCAACAGCAACGACGGGACGGTGAACGTCTACACGTCCGACGACGGCACCGACTTCCGGCTCGCGAAGTCCTCCGCGTACACGCCGCCGAGCAACCGCATCCGGGACGCGAGCGTCTTCCGGCACACCGACGGCTTCTACTACCTGACGTACACCACGCACACCTGGCAGGACGTCAGCACGACGATCGGCTTCGCGCGCAGCTCCGACCGGGTCAACTGGACGTTCCTGTACGACTACACGGTGCCGATCGCGAACCTGTCCAGGGCCTGGGCGCCGGAGTGGTTCGTCGACAGCGACGGCAGCGTCAACGTCATCGTCTCCTGCTCGCTCACCAGCGACGAGTGGATCTTCACGCCGTACCGCCTGAGAGCCACGAACTCGGCGCTCACCGCGTGGAGTTCACCGGTCGCCCTGTCCGGCATCGGCGCCAACCACATCGACACGTACATCGTGAAGACCGGCTCGACCTACCACGCGTTCACGAAGAACGAGACGACCAAGTACATCGAGTACGCCACCGCGTCCTCCCTCAACGGCCCCTACACGATCTCGAAGACCGGCGACTGGGCCGGCTGGGGCAGCTACCGCGAGGGCCCCTCGGTGATCCAGCTCGACAACGGCGCCTGGCGGATCTACTTCGACGGCTACGGCGACGGCAAGTACTACTACAGCGACAGCTACGACACCTTCGCGACCTGGTCCGCGCCGAAGGCCCTGCCCGCGATCTCCGGTACGGCCCGCCACTTCACCGTCATCAAGGAGACCGTCTCCGGCGGCCCGGCGATCACGAGGAACGCGACGCGCTCCTTCCAGTCCGCCAACTACCCCACCCGGTACTGGGAGCAGCAGTCCTCCCTGCTCAACCTCCCGGTGATCACCGGCTCCAGCGCCGCCGCCGACAAGCAGGCGGCCACCTTCACGGTCGTCGCCGGACTCGCCGACGCGAACGGCTACTCGTTCCGCGATGCCTCCGGCAAGTACCTGCGCCACTGGGACTTCCGGGGCCGGTTCGACGCGAACGACGGCACCTCCACGTTCGCCCGCGACGCCACGTTCATCGCCCGCACAGGCAGCACCTCCGGCGCCGTCCGCTTCGAGTCCTACAACTACCCCGGCTCCTACCTGCGCCACTACAGCTACCAACTCCGCGTGGACCCGGCGGACGGCACAGACGTCTTCCGCCAGGACAGCTCCTTCGTACCGGTGACGGCCTGGGCCTGACCTCCCGTTCCCTGACCTGGCCTGGTGTGCAATGAATGCGCAGCAGGCCAGGTCAGGGAACGGG
>NZ_LIRL01000271.1 GCF_001419795.1 Streptomyces niveiscabiei | reverse complement strand
GAGGTGGCCGACGACGCCGAGGACGACGGCCGCGCACAGGCGGTCGGGGAGCCGTACGTCGGGGAGCGTGCCGGCGGTGACGGTGACGCGTGCGGCGAGTGCGGGCCGGCAGGCGAGCCGGGTGGCGAGCGCGACGCGCATGGCGGCGGAGGGCTCGACGGCGAGGATCCGGGCCCCGGGGACGGCGTCGGCGGCGGCCTCGGTGGACAGGCCGGTGCCGGCGCCGAGGTCGAGCAGGGGGCCGTCCGCGGGGTCGGCGCCGTCGAGGGCGCGGCGCAGGAGGGGGCCGAGCCGGGCCCAGGTGGGGCCCGCCAGGAGGTCGTAGAACTCGGCGGCGGCGCCGTACAGGTCGGTGTCAGGCAGGGACATCGGCCTGCTCCGGGGCGGTCAGCTGGTCCTGGTCGCGGATGAGGGTCCAGGAGACGAGGGCTGCCAGGAGGCTGATCACGGCCGCCGCGACGAGGATCGTGGCGAGTCCCGCGGTGAGCGCGGAGCGGGCCGCGTCCAGGACGGGTTCGCGGGCCCCGGCCGGCAGGGCGCGTTCGAGCTGCCCGAACTGGCCTGCGGCCACGGAGTCCCTGACCTGCTGGCGCATCCCCTCGGGGACGTGCAGGGCCGCGAGCCGGGTGTCGTCGAGGTCGTGGTCGATGCGGGTGCCGAACACCGCGCCGAAGGCGGCCACACCGGTCGCCGTGCCGAGCGGGAAGAACGTGTTGGTCATCCCGGAGGCCATCCCGGCCCGCTCCGGCGGTACGACGCCGACGGCGATGCCCATCAGCGGCGGGAAGGCGATCGCCCCGCCGATGCCGAGCAGCACCAGGCCCGGCAGCATCACGAGCCAGGAGTCGTCGGGTCCGACCCGGGCCATGGTGAGCAGGCCGACCGCGGTGATCCCGGTGCCGAGGGCCATGACGCCCCGGGTGGGCAGCACTTTGAGGAGCAGCCCGCTGAAGGGGGCGACCAGCATGATGAACGCGGTCATCGCCAGCAGCCGCAGCCCGGTGCCGAGCGGGCCGTGGCCGAGCATGCCGGACAGCCAGAGGATGAGGTAGGGCAGGATGCCGAAGCTGACCACCCGGCAGACGAAGCTGAGCACGATCGCCCCGCTGAACGACGGCACCCGCAGCAGCCGTACGTCGAACAGGGCGTTGTCCCGCTGCCGGGTCTCCCACCCCACGAACCCGGCGATGAGCAGGGCCCCGCCGACGAGCGGGAGCAGCGCGGAGGCGGACGTCCAGCCGTGCTCGGGGCCGGTCACCAGGCCGTAGTTGAGGCCGAGCAGCGACCCGGCGGCCAGCAGCAGCCCGACCAGGTCGAACCGCCCCTGGGGGCGCGGGAGCCGGCCCGCGCGGTCGTCGCGGGGCACGCGCAGGGCGGTGCCGAGCACGATGAGGACGCCGACCGGCAGGTTGACGTAGAAGATCCACCGCCAGTCGAGGCCCTCGACGACGGCGCCCCCGACCAGCGGGCCGAGGGCGGCTGCGGCGCCGCCCGCCGCGGAGAACATGCCGATGGCCGACTGGCGGCGCCGGCCCTCGTACGCTCCGGCGATCAGGGCGAGCGCGGTGGACATCACCAGTGCGCCGCCCAGGCCCTGGAGGGCGCGGCAGGCGATCAGCGTGCCGACGCCGGGGGCCGCGCCGCAGCCCGCGGAGGCGGCGGTGAACACGGCGACGCCGGTCAGGAACAGCCGGCGGCGGCCCATGCGGTCGGAGAGCGATCCGGCGGGCAGCAGGAGGGCGGCGAAGACGAGGGTGTAGGCGTTCACCACCCATTGCAGTCCGGTCAGTCCGGCGTCGAGGTCGGCGGCCACCTCGGGCAGCGCGACGTTGACGACGGTGATGTCCAGCGTCATCAGCACGGCGGCCAGTGACGTCATGGCGAGCAGCCAGCCGCCGCCGGCCGCCGGGGCGGTCTCGGCCGGCGGTCGCGGGCGTGCGTCCTGGGTCATGGGAAACCCCTCGAAGACATGGGTATACGACGTATACGGACGGGCGGACGGCAGCGCCGCACGACGCGGTGCGAGAACTGCGAGAACTCAGCGCCCGGGGTGGGGCGCCGGAGTCAGTCCGCCGGCAGGCCCCGCAGGAGGGCCTTCAGACCGGGTACGAACGCGTCCTGCGCCGCGCCCTCGCGCGGCGGCCGGGACAGCATCCGGGCCAGTCGGGGATGGTCGTCCATCCGGACTCGGGTCATCAGCTCGTGCCGGGCGGGGCGGCCCTCGGGCCCCAGCGCGGGCAGGTACGACAGGTGGCCGAAGGTGTACCACCACAGCGCCCAGTAGGCGTCGGCGGCCTGCTCCTCGTCGAGCCCGGCCTCCGCCAGCAGGGCGAGGACATGCTCGACGAAGCGCGCGGCGGCCGGCCCGAACAGGTCGCCGCCCCTGAGGACCTCCGCCACCCACGGCTCCGCCGTCAGATGGTCGTGCAGGGAACGGAAGGCCAGCACCAGGCGGTCCGACGGGGAGCCGGGGCCGTCCTCGATCACCAGTTCCTCGGCCACGTCGTCCAGCATGGCGACCAGCAGTTCGCGCTTCTCGCCCACGTGCCGGTACAGCGCCATGGCCGTCACACCGAGTTCGGCCGCCACCGCGCGCAGGGTGACGGCCGCCAGCCCCTCGTCGCGGGCCAGCCGCCGGCCGGTGGCCACGACGGTCGCCCGGCTCAGCGGGGAGCGCCGCTTGCCCGTCCCGGGGCGTGTCCCGTCGCTGTCGGTCGTCCTGCTCGGCATACCGCCACCCTAGAGTCACCGCGTCACGTCCTCTCCCCGGGCCCTGGCACCGGGCATGGCCGCCACCAGGGCGCGGGTCACGTCGTGCTCGGGCCGGCTCAGCACCCGGGCGGCCGGTCCCGTCTCGCGGATGCGGCCGTCGTGCAGCACGGCCACCCGGCCGCCGAGGCGGGCGGCGACCGACAGGTCGTGGGTGACCATGACGACGGCGAGCCCCTCCCGCTCCCGCAGGCCTGCGATCAGCTCGACGACTCCGGCCGCCACGGACGGGTCCAGCGCGCTGGTCACCTCGTCGCAGAGCAGCACCTCGGGGTCGGCGGCGAGCGCCCGCGCCAGGGCGACGCGCTGCCGCTGGCCGCCGGAGAGCGCCCCGGGCAGCCGGGCGGCCAGCGCCGGGTCGAGGCCCACCTGTGCCAGCAGCCGCGCCACCTCGCCCTGCCGCCGGGCGGCGGGGAGGTCGGCGCGGAACACGAGGGGTCGGCCGACGATGGCGGCGACGGTGTGGCGCGGGTTGAGCGAGGCGTACGGGTCCTGGGGGACGAGCTGCACCGCCCGCCGCTGCCGGGGGTCGCGGTCGCGTACGTCGGCTGCGCAGGTCTCGCCGTGCAGCCGGATCTCGCCCCGGGTGGGGGTGTCGAGACCGGCGAGGCAGCGCAGCAGGGTCGTCTTGCCGCAGCCGGAGGGGCCGACGACGGAGAGGCAGTCGCCGGGTCCGAGGTCGAGGGACACGTCGTCGAGGACGGAGGTGTGGCGGCGGGTGAGGGTGAGGCCGGTGGCGCTGAGGAGGGTTCCCGGTGCCGGGTCTGTCGGGGTGGGGGCTGCCGGTGCGTGTGCGTCGGCCGGTTCCCTCAGGACGGTGTCCGCTGCGCCGAGTTCCACGATCCTGCCGCTGTCCATGACGGCTACCCGGTCGGCGACGGCGGCCACCGCGCCGAGGTCGTGGGAGACGAGCAGGACGGCCGTGCCGGTCTCGTGGCGCAGCCGGGTCAGGTCGGCGAGGAAGGCCGCCGAGGTGACGGTGTCCAGCGCGCTGGTCGGCTCGTCCAGGACCAGCAGGCGCGGTTCCACGGCGAGGGCGACGGCGAGCGCGGCCCGCTGCCGCTGGCCTCCGGACAGCTGGTGGGGCCGGCGGCGCAGGACCTCCGAGGGCCGGTCGAGTCCGGCGAGCCGCAGGGCCCGTGCGGTGCGCTGCGGCCACTGCGCCTTGGGGACGCCGCGGGCCCGCAGCACTTCGGTGAGCTGCGCGTCGATCCGCAGGTGCGGTGCGAGGGCGGTGCGCGGGTCCTGGGCGACGTAGCCGCACACGGCCGCGCGCAGCCGTCGCAGGCGCCGCTCGTCGAGCGCCAGCGCGGGGTGCCCGTCGAGCCGTACCTCGCCCGCGGTGTGCCGCAGTCCCGGCGCGATCTGTCCGAGGGCGGCGAGGACGAGGGTGCTCTTGCCGCTGCCCGACTCCCCCACGACGGCGAGGAGTTCACCGGGGGCGAGGTCGAGGCCGACGCCGTCCAGCACGGGCTGCCCGGCCTCGCTCTCCACGCGCAGCCCTCGTACGGAGAGCAGGGCGTCCGGGTCCGGGGCGTCGCCGGTCGCCGGGGCGGCCGTACGGCGGCGGCGTGCCGTCCGTGTCCTGGCCGGGCCGGGGAAGGCCGCGTCCAGCAGGAGGTTGGTGGCGAGGAGCAGGACGAGGAGGAGGGCGGCCGGGGCGAGGACCGCGAGGGGTTGCAGGGTGAGGCCGTCGCGGTTCTCCAGCACCATCAGGCCCCAGTCGGCGGCCGGGGGCTGGGCGCCGTAGCCGAGGAAGGCGGCGGTGGCGACGACGGTGACCGCGCCGAGGAAGCGGACTCCGGCGTCGGCGGCGAGGACGGGGGCGAGGTTGGGCAGCACCTCGCGCGCCAGCACGCTCGCCGTGCGCTCGCCCCGTGCGACGGCGGCCTCCACGTAGTCCTGGGCCAGGATCCGCAGCGTCGCGGCCCGCACCACGCGGACGCTGTCGGGCAGCAGGACGAGCCCGGTGGCGAGCGCGACGCCCCACGGGCCGCGTCCGGTGGCCACGACGACCACGCTGAGCAGCAGGAAGGCGGGCATGCCGAGCAGGACGTCGGCGACGCGCAGGACCAGGGTGTCGGTCCAGCCCTTGTGCCAGGCGGCGGTGGTGCCGGCCAGCGCGGCGAGGGCGCAGACCGCGGCCGTGACCGCGAGCGCGTCGAGCAGGAGCGCCCGGCCGCCGGACAGGACGCGGCTGAGCACGTCGGAGCCGAGCCGGTCGGTTCCCAGGGGGGCGCGGGCGCTGCCGGGGGCGTATGGGATGTCCACGGGGTCGGTGACGGCGTGCGGCGCGAACAGGGGCCCGAGGAGGGCGACGGCGACGACGAGGAGCAGGACGGCGAGCGCGGCGCGTCCGCGCCACCGTCGGCGCTGCGGCGGGCGCTCGGAGGTGAGGGTCATCGCGGGTGCCTCTGCACGGGGTCGAGGAGCGGGACCAGCAGGTCGGCGGCGAGGTTCGCGGTGACCGCGACGGCGGCGCCGAGCAGGGCCACGGCCTGGACGACGGGGACGTCCCGGGCGGCCGTGGCGTCGACCAGGAGTGCGGCGAGCCCGGGGTAGCCGAAGAGGGACTCCGCGACCAGCGCCCCGCCCAGCAGGTAGGCGACGGAGCGGGCGAGCGTCGGTACGGCGGGGCCGAGTCCGGCGGGCAGGACGTAGCGCAGGGCGACCCGGTGCTCGGGCACCCCGTTGAGGCGTGCCGCGTCGACCGCCGGGGAGCGGGCGGCCTCGGCGACCCCGGCCCGCACGAGCCGCAGGTTCTGCGCCAGGCCCACCGAGACGAGGGTGAGCACCGGCAGGACGAGCACGGCGGGCTTGTCGAGCGGCCCTTGTCCGGCGCCGAGCAGGGACACCGCGGGCAGCCAGCCGAGCCCGGCGGCGAACACGGCCATCAGCAGGGCGCCGGTGACGAACTCCGGTACGGCGGCCAGGGCGAGCGCGCCGCCGGAGACGACCCGGTCGCCGCGCCGCCCGGCCCGCAGCCCCGCCCACAGGCCGAGCCCGACGGCGAGCGGCACGAGCACGGCCGTGGCGGCGAGGCCGAGGACGAGGGAGTTGCCGAACCGGTCGGCGATCAGCTCGGCGACCGGGCGGCCGTTGGCGTAGCTCGTGCCGAAGTCGCCGCGGACGGCGTGCCCGAGCCAGTCGAGGTACCGCACGGGCGCGGGCCGCTCCAGGCCGAGCTGTTCGCGCAGCGCGGCGACGGCGGCCGGGGTGGCCTGGGGGCCGAGCCGGGCGGTGGCCGCGTCGCCGGGGGCGGCCTCGGTGGCGGCGAACACCAGCACCGACACGGCGCCCAGGACGAGCAGCGCCCCGCCGATCCGGCCCAGGCGGCCTGTGGTGCTCATGCGACGAACGCGTCCCGCAGGCTGGGGAAGTCCGCGTAGCCGCGCGGTGTGACCCCGTGTGCTGTCGCGGCCGAGCCCGACACGGTCGGCACGCGCGCGAACAGGGCGTCTCCGCCGTGCTCGTGGAGGTGCTCCAGCACGTCCGCGACCCGTGTGCGCCGTTCCTCCTCCCGGGTCGCCCGGTTCATGGCGGCGATCAGCGGGTCGAGCGCGGGGGCGCCCTTGGTGCCGGTGAGCGGGAAGGAGGCCGTCGAGCCGTAGTAGGTGCGGATCGCCAGCGGCAGCGGGTTGGGGTGGTAGGCGGCGGTCTGGACGGGGGTGGCGAGGATCGTCTTGAAGTCGCTGTAGTAGTCGGCGGCGGGCACCTTGTCGAGCGTCGCCGTGATGCCGGCCTTCGCCAGCATCGGCACCATCGCGGTGGCGCTCTCCTCGGTGCCGTAGTCGTAGTCCGAGGTGCGGATGCGGACGGCGAGCCCTTCCTGTCCGGCCTCCTTGAGGAGCCTGCGGGCCTGCTCGGGGTCGTACGCGGTCTGCGCGATGCCGGTGGCGTAGTAGGGCTGGTGGGCGCCCACGAGGTCGTTGCCCGTCTCGCCCTGGCCGAGGGTGACCGTCCGGACCAGGGACGCGCGGTCGAGGGCGAGTTTCACGGCGCGGACGACGCGGGGGTCGGTGAACGGCTTCAGCCCGAGGTTCATGGGCAGGCTGAGGTCGACCCACAGGTCCTTGGGCGGGATCTCCAGGCGCAGGGCGCTGTTGCCGCGTTCGGTGCGCAGCGCGGTCAGGGCGAGCCCGCCGGCGTAGTCGAACTGGCCCGCCTTGAGGCCGCTGAGCCGGGCCGCCGCGTCGGTGACGGGGATCAGCTCCAACTCGTCGAGGTAGGGGCCGCCGTGGCCGGCGTCCCAGTAGTCGGCCCGGGGCACGAGGAGGCTGCTGCGCCCGGCCTGCCACTCCTTGACGACGTACGGTCCGCTGCCCACCGCCTTGCTGAGGTCCTTGGTGCCGTCGGGGAAGACGAACATCGAGTGCGCGAGGGCGAGGTCGAAGAACCCGTCCGCCATGGTGAGGGGCAGTTCGAGCGTCCAGGTGTCCCGGGCGCGCGCCTTGTTCAGGTCGAGGTGCGCGATGAACCCGGCCTGCGGGCTGCGCTTCGCGATCAGCGTGCGGAGGCTGAACAGCACGTCCTTCGCGGTGAGCGCGCGCCCGTCGCTGAAGGTGACGCCCTTCCTGATCCGTACGGTCCACCGCGTGGCGTCGGCGTTGGGTTCGACGCTCTGCGCGAGCCGCCACACCGGTTTGCCGCCGTCGAGTTCGCCGAGGGCGTCCCAGACGACGCGGGCCCGTACGTAGTCGATGCCGACGCCCGCGGCGAGCGTGGGGTCGGTGGACTCCGTGCTGCCGCCGATGAACGCCGCCCGCAGCTTTCCGCCCTTGCGGGGGGTGGCGGGCGCCTTCGCGGCGGGCTGCTGGTCGCTCCCGCCTCCGCAGGCCGCCAGCGCTCCGGCGGCGGTCACCGCCACCGCCCCTCCCGCGACGCCGCGCAACGCGGCACGCCGAGTTATCACTCCGGTTCCCTCTCCCGTGGGTATACGACGTAAACGAACCTACCCGTGACGACAATCATTTTCAATAACGAGCGGGACACGACTCCCGGCCGGGCGCCGGACCCACCGCGTACCGACACAGCAGTGGCGGTACCAGGCGTAAAGCGGCTGAGGATTGGAAAAGGGCTATACGGCAAACCCGGGGAGCGGTGGGGCGTATCCGGGGTGCCGGTCTGGCAGGCGGGCGGAGGGGGCT
>NZ_LIRL01000270.1 GCF_001419795.1 Streptomyces niveiscabiei | reverse complement strand
GTGACGATCAGCATCGTCACCCACTCCACGAGTGCGTGCGGCAGATCGAGTGCGGCAGGATACGGGACCAACAGGGCTCCTGAGCTGGAGAGTTGAGACCTAGACACCTCTCTCAACGGCACGGGAGCCCTGTCCGTTGCCTACGGTCCCGCCGTCACCCGTCCGGGGGCCACCCTGAAAACCCTCAGTAACACAGATGACCAGGGCGAGGACAAGGGGAGATGATCAGCCGCATGCCGACTTTCAGCTCATTCGACGGAACGCAACTCGCGTACCACGTACGGGGCGAGGGCGAGCCCCTCGTAGTCCTCCCGGGTGGCCCCATGACCGCCTCGGAGTACCTCGGCGAGCTGGGCGGGCTGACCGCCCACCGGACCCTGTTCCTGCTGGATCCGAGGGGTACGGGCGACTCCGCGAGGCCGCTGGACCCGGCGACGTACCGCTGTGACCGGCAGGTGGCCGACGTGGAGGCGCTGCGGGACCAGCTGGGCCTGGACCGGATGGACCTGCTGGCGCACTCGGCGGCGGGCAGCCTCGCGGTGCTGTACGCGGCGCGCCACCCCCACCGGGTCCGGCGGCTCGCGCTGATCACCTCGACACCGCGCGCGCTCGGACTCGCGGTCACGGACGAGGACCGCAGGTCCGCCGCACGGCTGCGCGCGCAAGAGAGCTGGTACGCCGAGGCGTATCCGGCGTACGAGGCATGGCTGGGCGGCGCCGACACAGCCCTGCGGGAGTTCGGCGGCTTCTTCTACGGACGCTGGGACGACGCGGCCCGCGCCCACCTGGCGACCATGGACGCCGGGATCAACGACGAGGCATGCGAGCTGTTCCACTCCGACGGCGCCTACGACCCGCCGGCCACGGTGAAGGCGCTCGCCGGCCTCGGCGCACCCGTTCTCGTCCTCGCCGGTGAACTCGACCCCGCACGCGCCGAGCAGACCGCAGCCCTCCTCCCGCACGCGGAGGTCGCCGTCCAGCCCGGCGCCGGACACTACCCCTGGCTCGACGACCCCGACTGGTTCGTCCGCCGCGTCAACACGTTTCTGCGGTCGGCAGAGTGACCGCCCCGCCATGCACACCGTCGAGACCAACGGCATCCCCCTCGCCCACCGCGCCTGAGGGCCCGCTTCCCGACGCCCGCCATGTGACCGTCGACGCCGGGCACTTGGTGCACGCGACCCGGCAGCGGGCGGACCAGCGGATGGACTAACGGTCCGCCTCCACCGCGACCTCCCGCGCCCACCGGTAATCCGCCTTGCCGCTGGGTGACCGCCGGATCGTGTCGGCGATGACCAGCTGCCGGGGGACCTTGTACCCGGCGAGGCTGGCGCGGCAGTGGGTCTGGAGGGCGTCGAGGGTCAACTCGGCGGAGCCCGGGCGGAGTTGGACGACCGCTGCGACATGGTTGCCCCACGTCGCGTCGGGCACCCCGGCCACCAGCGCGTCGTACACGTCGGGGTGGGCCTTGAGGGCCTGTTCGACCTCCTCGGGGTACACCTTCTCGCCGCCCGTGTTGATGCACTGGGACCCGCGTCCGAGGACCACGACCACGCCGTCCTCGTCGACGGTCGCCATGTCGCCGAGCAGCACCCAGCGTTCGCCGTCGCGTTCGAAGAACGTCTCGGCGGTCTTCGCGGGGTCGTTGTAGTAGCCGAGGGGGACGTGCCCGCGCTGGGCGACGCGGCCCACCTCGCCGGGGGCGACCGGCGCGTACGTCGCCGGATCGACCACCCGCGTACGGGAGTTGACCTGGACGCGGAAGCCCTTCTCGGGTCCGGAGTCGTCCGTGGCGGTGCCGTTGAAGCCGGACTCGGAGGAACCGAAGTTGTTCAGCAGTATGGTGTTCGGCAGGAGTTCGCGGAACCGGCGGCGGACCGTGTCCGAGAGGACCGCGCCGGAGGAGGAGACGCTGAACAGGGACGAGCAGTCGGTGCCACTGAGGGGCCCGGAGAGGGCGTCGATCAGGGGGAGCAGCATCGCGTCGCCCACCAGGGAGATCGCGTTGACCTTCTCCTTCGCGACCGTCCGCAGCACCTCCTCCGGCACGAACTTGCGGTGCAGGACGACGCGTTGGCCGAAGTTGAAGCCGATGAACGCGGTGAGCGTCGAGGTGCCGTGCATGAGCGGGGGAGTGGGGAAGAAGGTGATGCCGGGCGCCCCGGCGGCGACCCGCTCGGCCAGTTCCTGGGGCTTCTTCACCGGCTCCCCGGTCGGCGCGCCCCCGCCCATCCCGGAGAAGAACAGGTCCTCCTGACGCCACATCACGCCCTTGGGCATCCCGGTCGTGCCGCCGGTGTAGATGATGAACACGTCGTCGGCGGACCGCGCGGGGAAACCCCGCTCCCCGGACCCCTCGGCCTCCGCGAAGGAGTCCCCCAACTCCCCTTCCCGCACCCGGAGCAGCTCCCGCACCCCCGGCGTCCGGGGCAGCACCGCCCGCACCCGGTCCTCGAACTCCCCGTCGAAGACCAGCCCGGCGAGGTCGGCGTCCCGGTACAGATACGCCAACTCGTCCTCGACGTACCGGTAGTTGACGTTCACCGGCACCAGCCGCGCCTTGAGGCACCCCAGCGCCGCCTGGAGGTACTCGACCCCGTTGTACAGGTGCAGCCCGACATGCTCGCCGGTCCGCAGCCCCCGCGCCAGCAGGTGATGCCCGATCCGGTTGGCCGCGGCATCCAACTCGGCGTAGCTGAGCCGCAGTTCCGCGCCGGTCCCCGGATGGTCGACGTACACGAGTGCCTCGCGGTCGGGCACGACGTCCACGACCGACTCGAACAGGTCGGCAAGGTTGTACTCCACCGTTCCTCCCCACCTCGGCTCGCCGGTCATCAGAGCAAAGGCGGCGGCAACTGGGAAGCCTCACGGCAGAGAAATCTGACTGTCTGTCAGAAAGTCGCCGGTCGCCCCTTGAAGTGCCCACCGGCCTCCTGCAACCTGTGACACCGAAGGCTCTGGAGGGGAGAGCGCCCATGAGCGGTACCGAACACCTCACAGTCCGGCGCGAGGGCGCCACCCTCGTCCTCACACTCGACCGGCCCGAAGCGAAGAACGCCCTCTCGCTGCCCATGCTCGTCGGCCTGTACGACGGCTGGATCGAGGCGGACGCGGACGACAGCATCCGCTCGATCGTCTTCACCGGCGCCGGCGGCACCTTCTGCGCCGGCATGGACCTCAAGGCCCTCGCGGGCAACGGCATCGACGGCCAGCACTACCGCAGCCGCCTCGACGCCGACCCCGACCTGCACTGGAAGGCGATGCTCCGCCACCACCGCCCCCGCAAACCGGTCATCGCGGCGGTCGAGGGCCACTGCGTCGCGGGCGGCACGGAAATGCTCCAGGGCACCGACATCCGCGTCGCGGGCGAATCCGCGACCTTCGGCCTGTACGAGGTGAAACGCGGCCTCTTCCCGATCGGCGGATCGACTGTCCGCCTGCAACGGCAGATTCCCCGCACCCACGCCTTGGAGATGCTCCTCACCGGCCGCCCCTACACCGCCCGCGAGGCCGCCGCGATCGGCCTGATCGGGCACGTCGTCCCCGACGGCACCGCCCTGGACAAGGCGCTGGAGATCGCCGAACAGGTCAACGCCTGCGGCCCGCTCGCCGTCGAGGCCGTCAAGGCGTCCGTGTACGAGACCGCCGAACTCACCGAGGCCGAGGGGCTCGCCGCCGAACTCAAGCGCGGCTGGCCGGTGTTCGCGACCGCCGACGCCAAGGAAGGCACCCGCGCCTTCGCCGAGAAACGCGCCCCCGTCTACAAGCGGGCCTGACCGAAGGACCACCACCGTGCTCAAGGCACCGCTCGTCGTCGAGTTCCCCTTCACCCGCTCCCTCGGCCCCGTCCAGAGCGCCTTCCTCACCGGGCTGCGCGAGGGCTACGTCCTCGGCGTACGGACCCGGGACGGCCGCACCCTCGTCCCGCCCGTCGAGTACGACCCCGTCACCGCCGAGGAACTCCGCGACCTCGTCCCCGTCGGCCTCACCGGCACCGTCGCCACCTGGGCCTGGAACCCCGCGCCGCGCCGGGGCCAGCCGCTGGACACGCCCTTCGCCTGGGTCCTGGTCAAGCTGGACCAGGCCGACACCACCCTCCTGCACGCCCTCGACGCCCCCGGCCCCGACGCCGTCCGCACCGGCATGCGCGTCCGCATCCGCTGGGCCGCCGAACGCGAGGGCGCCATCACCGACATTGCCTGCTTCGAACCGGACGACCGCGAGGAATCGGTGGTCGCCGTCCACGCGGGCGAGTCCGACAACCCGGTCACCGGCATCGTCGCCCCCGCCCGCCTCGACTACACCTACTCACCCGGCCGCGCCCAGACCGCCTACATCACCGCCCTCTCCGAACAGCGCACGGTCGGCGAACGCTGCCCCCGCTGCCGCAAGGTGTACGTCCCCCCGCGCGGCGCCTGCCCCACCTGCGGCGTCGCGACCGCCGAACAGGTCGAGGTCGGCCCCGCCGGCACGGTCACCACCTTCTGCGTCGTCAACATCAAGGCGAAGAACCTCGACATCGAAGTCCCGTACGTCTACGGCCACATCGCCCTCGACGGCGCCGACCTCGCCCTGCACGGCCGGATCGCGGGCATCCCCTACGACCAGGTCCGCATGGGCCTGCGCGTCGAACCCGTCTGGACGGAAGGCGCCCGCTACCCCGACCACTACCGGCCCACCGGCGAACCCGACGCCGACTACGACACCTACAAGGAGCTGCTGTGACCCGGGACATCGCGGTCGTCGCCTTCGCGCAGAGCGACATCCGGCGCTCCACCGAGGAGTCGTCCGAGGTCGAGATGCTGATGCCGGTCCTGCACGACGTCCTGCACCGCACCGGCCTCAAGACCGCCGACATCGGCTTCACCTGCTCCGGCTCCTCCGACTACCTCGCGGGCCGCGCCTTCTCCTTCACCCTCGCCCTCGACGGCGTCGGCGCCTGGCCGCCGATCTCGGAGTCGCACGTCGAGATGGACGGCGCCTGGGCGCTGTACGAGGCATGGGTCAAACTCCGTACGGGGGACGCCGACACGGCCCTCGTCTACGCGTACGGCAAGTCCTCCCCCGGCCACCTCCGGGACGTCCTCACCCGTCAGCTCGACCCGTACTACGTCGCCCCCCTGTGGCCCGACTCCGTCGCGCTCGCCGCCCTCCAGGCGCGGGCCCTCATCGACGCGGGCGACACCGACGAACGCGAACTCGCCGAGATCGCCGCCCGCAGCAGGCGCGCCGCCACCCTCAACCCCCATGCCCAGCAACGGGGTTCGCACCCGCAGGGCGAGTACGTGGTCGCCCCGCTGCGGCACGGCGACTGCCCGCCGGTCGGCGACGGGGCCGCCGCCGTGATCCTCGCCGCCGGGGACAGGGCACGCGACTTGTGCGACCGGCCCGCGTGGATCAGGGGCATCGACCACCGCATCGAGGCCCACTCCCTCGGGGTGCGCGACCTCACCGACTCCCCGTCGACCAGGCTCGCCGCCGAGAAGGCCGGAGCCTTCGAACTCCCCCATAGCCTTAAGGGCATGGGAGGTGCCCCCACCGTCGACACCGCCGAGTTGCACGCCCCCTTCAGCTCCCAGGAAGTCGTCCTGCGCAAGGCGCTCAAGCTCGACGACAGCGTGCGCGTCAACCTCTCCGGCGGGGCGCTCGCCTCCAACCCCGTGATGGCCGCCGGGCTGATCCGCATCGGGGAGGCCGCGACCCGCGTGCACCGCAGCGAGGCCGACCGGGCGCTCGCCCACGCCACCTCCGGGCCCTGCCTCCAGCAGAACCTGGTCGCCGTCCTGGAAGGGGATCCGCGATGAGCAAGGAACCCGTGGCCGTCGTCGGGATCGGCCAGACCAAGCACGTCGCGGCCCGACGGGACGTCTCCATCGCCGGGCTGGTCCGAGAGGCGGCCCAACGGGCGCTGGAAGACGCCGAGTTGACGTGGGCCGACGTCGACGCCGTCGTCATCGGCAAGGCGCCCGACTTCTTCGAGGGCGTGATGATGCCCGAGCTGTACCTCGCGGACGCGCTCGGCGCCGTCGGGAAGCCGATGATGCGGGTGCACACGGCCGGGAGCGTCGGCGGCTCAACCGCCCTGGTGGCAGCCAGCCTTGTCGCCTCGCGCGTCCACACGACCGTCCTCACCCTGGCGTTCGAGAAGCAGTCCGAGTCCAACGCGATGTGGGGCCTGTCCCTGCCGATCCCCTTCCAGCAGCCGCTGCTCGCGGGCGCGGGCGGCTTCTTCGCGCCGCACGTGCGCGCGTACATCCGGCGCAGCGGCGCCCCCGACACCATCGGCTCGCTCGTCGCGTACAAGGACCGCCGCAACGCGCTCAAGAACCCGTACGCCCACCTCCACGAGCACGACATCACCCTCGACAAGGTCCAGTCCTCGCCGATGCTGTGGGACCCGATCCGCTACTCCGAGACCTGCCCCTCCTCCGACGGGGCCTGCGCGATGGTCCTCACCGACCGCGCGGGCGCCGCCCGTTCGCCCCGGCCGCCCGCCTGGATGCTCGGCGGCGCCATGCGCAGCGAACCGACGCTGTTCGCGGGGAAGGACGCGGTGTCGCCGAAGGCAGGACAGGACTGCGCCGCCGACGTGTACCGGCAGGCCGGGATCAGTGACCCGCGCCGGGAGATCGACGCCGTCGAGATGTACGTGCCGTTCTCCTGGTACGAGCCGATGTGGCTGGAGAACCTCGGCTTCGCCGACGAGGGCGAGGGCTGGAAGCTCACCGAGTCCGGGGTGACCGAGCTCGACGGCGACCTCCCCGTCGACATGTCCGGCGGCGTCCTGTCCACCAACCCCATCGGCGCCTCCGGCATGATCCGTTTCGCGGAGGCGGCCCTCCAGGTGCGCGGGCAGGCCGGTGACCACCAGGTGGACGGCGCCCGCCGGGTGCTGGGGCACGCGTACGGCGGCGGCTCCCAGTTCTTCTCCATGTGGCTCGTCGGAGCCGAGGCGCCCGCCTCCTGAAAGCCGGGGGGAAGGTACGGCCGACGTGCTCTGTCGGGGCCCGGGGCCGATCGCTAGGCTGACCCGCGGACGACGGAACCGGGAGGAGCACGGACGTGGCCGAAAGCACCATCCAGCAGCAGCCGTTGGCGGGCTGGGAGAAGCCGGACCTGGACCTCAGCGAGGCACAGTGGCAGCCGGGCAGCCGGGGTCTGGGGGATGTCCAGATAGCCTTCGTCGAGGGCTTCATCGCGATGCGCAACAGCGGCCGGCCCGAGAGCCCGTCCATCGTCTTCACCCCCGCGGAGTGGGGCGCGTTCGTCTCGGGCGCGCGGGAGGGCGAGTTCGACCTGACCTGACACGGCGCGTACGGGCCCCCGCCGCGCGGACACCGCGCGCGGGGGCCCGTACCCGTGCTCCACCGCCATCCGACCCGCGCTCGGCCACATGGCCCCGCCACCCCGTACGATGGCCGTATGTCGTTCCTCCGCCGCCGAAGCGCAACCCCCGCCGGCCCCGATTTCGACGTCCTCGCCATGGACCCGGGCGACTGGCCCGGCAACCTCGGTGCCGGCCTCCTCCCCGCCCCCGACGGCACCTGCCAGGGCGTCTTCCTGCGCTACGACCTCTTCGGCGGACGCGGCCCCGCGATGATCATCGGCAACCTCCCCGAGGGCTCCCCGGCCAGGGACACCGCCGACGACGAGATCCCCTTCGAGGTCGCCCAGCTCCTGCTCGCGCTGGAGAACGACGAGGAGGTCACCGTCACCGGCACCGAGGACATGCCGGTGATGCAGGGCGACAACCTCCTCATCGTCCGGCGCCTCAAGCTCTCCGAGAGCCGGATCTCCTGCGTCCAGTTCGACCGCAGCGACAACGTCCTGGTGACCATCGCCGCCTGGGACCGCCCCATCACGGACGACCTGTACGCCCTCCTGAAGCCGCTCCCGGCGGAACTGTTCCAGCAGGGCTGACCCCCCGGGGAAGAGCCTCAGCCCCGCTGCGACGGCACGACGTCCACATCGGCGGCGCGCACGTACGCGACGCGGTGGCCGTACTGGATCTCGTAGTACCTGTCCTTGCCGACGACGACCCGGTGCGAGCCGGTGGCGAAGGTGACCGCGTAGTAGTACTCGCCGGGCACCTCGCCGCCGACCACGTACGCCTGCCGGGCGGGCAGCGTGTACGACAGCGGCGAGACGGCCTGGACCGGGACGCCCTTCGGGTACGCGGACGCCTCCGGGTAGGCGCGCCCGTACACCGGCACCGACGTACGGCCCGCCTTCGCCCGGGCGACCAGGCCCGCCGCGTGCACGGCCGTCGCATGCTTGCGCGGGTTCTTGAACCACGCCTTCTGCCCCAGGTACCAGATCGCCGTCCAGTCGCCCTTGCGCCCGGCGACCGCGTACTGCTGCCCGGTGGAGACCCGCGAGGAGATGTCGTTGACGCCGGTCGTCGGCTCCGTACCCCGGCCGATGTCCTTGACCAGCGGATACGTCTCACCCGGGCCGGTGTACAGCCGCACCTCGCTCGACCCGTGGTCCGCGCAGGGCTGCCCCTTCGCCGCGCAGTCCGTGTACGGAGGCCGGTTCGCGTCGTACGAGGGGCGGATCGTCACCAGCCCGCCGTGCCCCTGCGCCGTCGCCCTGATCGGCGCCTTCAGCAGCTCGAAGTAGTGGCGCCAGTCCCAGTACGGGCCAGGGTCGGTGTGCATCCCGGGGACGTTCGCGGTCGTCGGACCGGGCACGTTGTCGTGGCCCAGGATGTGCTGGCGGTCCAGCGGTACGCCGTACCGGTGCGCGAGGTAGCGGACCAGGCGCGCCGAGGCGCGGTACATGGCCTCCGTGTACCAGGCGTCGGGCCGCGCGAGGAACCCCTCGTGCTCGATGCCGACGGACGCCGCGTTGACGTACCAGTTCCCGGCGTGCCAGGCGACGTCCTTCGTCTTCACGTGCTGCGCGATGTGGCCGTCGGTGGAGCGCAGGGTGTAGTGCCAGGACACGTACGCCGGGTCCTTGACCATGTTCAGGACGCCCTCCCAGGCGCCCTCGGTGTCGTGGACGACGATGTAGCGCACCGACTGGGACGCCGGGCGGTCCGCGAGGTCGTGGTTGCCGTAGTCCTTGTCGCCGAACTCCTCGTACGGCGCCGGGATCCACTCGCAGGACACGTCCCTCGGGCACTCGGTCCCGGCCGTCACCGGCTGCCGCAGCCCGGCGTGCGCCAACTGCCCCTCGTCCGGCGCGAGATGCGGCTGTGCGGCGAGGGCGACGAGCTGACCGGCGTCCGTCGTGCGCTCCTCGCCGGTGCGCAGCACCTCGTACACGTCGTCGGCGTACGCGGCGGCCGTCGCCGTGTCGTCGGCGCCGGAGAAGCGGGCCACGGCGGCGTACCACGCGGCGGGGTCCGTGCTGAGGGGCTCGCCCAGGGCGCGCTGGGCGGCGGCGAGGAGGGCCGCGCCGCCCTCGATGTTCGCGGCGGGGTCGGTGCGCAGGGCCTCGGGGGCGAGGCCGGTGAGGGCGGCGGCGTGGTGCAGGAGCAGCGTCGTGCGGGTCGTGGGGCGGGGGCCGAGGGCGATGCG
>NZ_LIRL01000027.1 GCF_001419795.1 Streptomyces niveiscabiei | reverse complement strand
GCGGTCACCCCGCCTTGAGCACGCTCACCACGATCGGCCCCGCCGCGTCCACCCCGTGCCCCCCGCTCTGCACCATCGCCGCCGCCGCGACGTCGCCCCGGTACGCCGTGAACCAGCTGTCGGACGTGGCGTTGCCGTCGGTCTCCGCCGAGCCGGTCTTCGCGCCGATGTCGCCGCCCGCGAGGGGGGACATGACGTCGGCGGCGGTCCCGCTGACGGCCGTCCGGCGCATCATCGTGCGCAGTTGCTGCGAGGTGGAGGACGACAGGCCCTGCGCGGTGGCCAGCGTGCGCTGGTCGAAGGAGAGCGGGACCAGGACCGGCTGGCGGAAGGTGCCCGTCTTCGCGGTGGCCGTGATGGACGCCATGTTCAGCGGGTTGAGCTGCACCTGGCCCTGGCCGATGAGGTTCGCGGCCTTGTCGGGGCCGGAGACCGCCGGGACCTCGCCGTCGACAGACGCGATGCCGATCTTCCAGTCGCCCCGCCCGACCCCGAACTTCTCCTGCGCCTCCTTCGTGAGCGCGTCGTCCGCGAGGTCGTCCGTGTACTTGATGAAGGCGGTGTTGCAGGACCGCGCGAAGCTGTTCGCCAGGGTCGCGCTCTCGTCCGGCTTCATGCCCGTGATGTTGTGGAAGGTCTGCCCCTCCCACATCGCCGTGTCCGTACAGGGCGCGGGACCGTTCGCCGTGGTCAGGTCGTTGTCGATGAGCGTGGCCGCCGTGACGATCTTCATCGTGGACCCCGGCGGACGCGCCCCGGACACGGCCGAGTTGAACCCGTTCGCCGTGTTGTTCGCGATGGCCAGGATGTCCCCCGTGCTCGGCTGGACCGCGACCACCGACGACTCCGGGTACCTCTTCACCGCCGTCTCCGCCGCCGCCTGCACGCTCGCGCTCAGCGTCGTCCGCACCTTGCCCGCCTTGCCCTCGGCGAGCGTCACGAGCGTCGTGTCGGGCAGCTCCGCCTGCGCGTGCCGGACGACCAGCTCGACCCCCGGCGTGCCGCCCGACTGCGCCCCGTACTTCTTGCGCAGCGCGTCCAGCGTTGCCCCCAGCGACGGGTACTTCTCCGCCGTCAGCACCTTCCCGTCCCGGTCCACCGCCTCGATCGCCGGCGCCCCCGAATCCCCCGTCACCAGCGTGTCCGTAGAGCTCGTCAACGCCGGATGCACCACCGCCGGCTTCCAGTCCACCAGCGCCTTCCCGGTCGTGACACCGCGTACGACGGTGAGGCTGCTGCGGTACGAGAGCGGCTTGGACACGCTGCCGAACGACACCGTCGCGTCGACCCGGTACGGCACGGTGGCCCCCGTGATCGCCCCCGGCGTGATCTTCACACCGCCGATGTGCGCCTCGGTCCCGTACGCGGTGAAGAGGGGCCCGGCGACGCCCGCGTTGTTGGTCAGACCCGCGGCGACGCTCGCCTCCCCCTTCTCCCACGCGGCGAAGAACGCCTTCGCGGTGTCCTTGACCTCGTCGGAGCTCGGCGGTCCGGTCTTCACCGGCGCCGGGCCCTTCGCCGTCGATCCGCCGTCCACCGCCGACAGCAGGTTGTACGCGCCGTACCCGGCGCCGCCCACCATCACGGCGAACACCGTCCCGACGACGGCGACCTTGACCGCCTTGGCCATGCCTTCTTCCTCCCCGTATCCCCCATGGGCTCTTCTGAACGCGTTCAAAAGAGCCCCTCTGCCTCGCACTGTATGCGGCCGGAGGGGCTCCTGTGACCGGCGTATACGGAAAGTTGTCCGAATGGAGACGCGGCTAGAACGCCGCCGTCCGGTCCGTGCTGCGCGGGTCGCTCACCCGGTGCTCCGCGTAGATGCCCGACCGCGCCTCACGGCGCCACGGACGCCCGTACGTCACCGCGCCCGCGGCGGCCTCGGAGCTGTCGTCGAGGTCCGCGACCGCCACCGACGGCGAACCGTCCACACGGCACCGGGCGAGCCAGTCCCCGTCGGGAGCGGCGATCCCGGACGGCGCCCTGTACCGCGCCGGCCCGGCGAAGCTGACCCAGTAGCTGTTGGCCGCGGCATGCCCCTGAGCTTGGGCGGCGGTGTTCCCCGGCGTACCGCTCGTCGAGAACAGCACGCAGTCGACGTCCAGTTCCTCGTACTCCGCGAACAGCTCCGGGTAGTGGATCTCCATGCCGAGCAGGCAGCCGAAACGGACCCCGTCCACCTCGAAGGTCACCGGCGAGACGCCCGGCGAGTACATGTACGACACCTTCGTCCTCGACAGCAGCCGCTCGTCGTACCGCGTGACGACCTCGCCGGCGTCGGAGACGACGTACAGGCTGCTGTGCGGACGGTTCGGGCCGGTCAGGCGGTGCACCGACGGGATCACCGTCCACAGCCGCAGCTCACGGGCCAGCCCGGCGATCGCGGCCAGCTCCTCCTGGAGTACGGGCCATCGGCACCGCTCCCAGTCCGCCGGGCCGACCGCGTCCGGGCCGGCCGCGGACATCACGAACTTCCCGGGAAAACAGATCGCGCCCTCCGGGAAGTGCACGACCCTGGCCCCCCGAGCCCCGGCCTCGCGCATCAACTCCTTGACCTCGCGCCCGCTCTCCCGCAGCGCCTCGGCGTCCCGGGGGTCTTCGCGTACGACGGTCTGCGCCACGGCGAGCCGCACGCGCCTCGGATTCCCTGCTTCCGACATGACGTCTCCTGATGGAGTCGGACGGAAGTGCCGCAGAGCGGACGTGTAGGACTCACCGGTCCTGGCGGCACGGGCACGCACCCGGCGCTTGAAGTTCCTACGAGCTGTCATCACGGCCTTCCACGCCCTGAGCGACAGCTCCCCAGCAACCTCGCCCACGACGACCGGGCTGCGACAACGGCCTGAGACGCTGGTCCCTTTGCCTCCGGTGGAAGACCGCGCTGGGGACGGTCGGGGGAGGTTCGGCGTAGGCCACGCAGTCGGCCATGATGCCGCCGGGGGCGGTCGCCGTCAACGCCCTCCGCCGGTTCCCCCGCGCCCCTCAGTACCCGAACGCCCTGCCCGTGTTCGCCCCCAGCGCCTCCGCGAGGGTGTCCTCGTCGATGCCCCTGACCTCCGCCATCGCCCGGACGGTGACGGGGATGAGGTACGGGGCGTTGGGGCGGCCACGGTAGGGGGCCGGGGTCAGGAAGGGGGCGTCCGTCTCGACCAGGAGGAGGTCGAGGGGGGACACCGCGACCGCGTCGCGCAGGTTCTGGGCGTTCTTGAAGGTGACGTTGCCCGCGAAGGACATGAAGTAGCCGGCGCGGGCGCAGATCCGGGCCATGTCGGCGTCGCCGGAGTAGCAGTGGAAGACCGTGCGCTCGGGGGCGCCCTCTTCCTTCAGGACGCGCAGGACGTCCTCGTGGGCGTCGCGGTCGTGGATCACCAGGGCCTTGTCATGCCTCTTCGCGATCTCGATGTGCGCGCGGAACGACGCCTCCTGGGACTCCTTGCCCTCGGGGCCCGTACGGAAGTAGTCGAGGCCGGTCTCGCCGACGCCCTTCACGTGGGGCAGCGCCGCGAGCCGGTCGATCTCGGCGAGGGCCTCGTCCAGCGCCGCCCGGCCGCCCGGCTTGCGCGCGCCCTGCCGGGACCAGCCGTCGGGGTCGCCGTGCACGATGCGGGGCGCCTCGTTGGGGTGCAGGGCGACGGCCGCGTGGACCGCGTCGTACGCCTGCGCCGTCTCGGCCGCCCACCGGGAGCCGCGTACGTCGCACCCGACCTGCACGACCGTCGTCACCCCGACGGACGCCGCCTTCGCGAGGGCCTCCGGCACCGTCCCCGACTGCATGTCGAGGTGCGTGTGGGAGTCGGCGACCGGCACGCGCAGGGGTTCCGGGAGGGGCGGGGCGGCGTTCTTGCCGGAGGCGTTCGCAGGCATGCCCCGATCCTACGGAAGGGGGCGCCACCGAATCACGGTGATTTCTCCGGCACCCCGGCACCGGCAAGCCCCCCTCGCCGATGCCGGGCGCCCCGCGTCAGCTCGCCTTGCGGAACGGGTGCAGCAGGTCGGACAGATGCCAGTGGTGCGGCTCGCGCGGCTCCGTCGCCGCCGCGTCCGTGACCGCCTCGGCCCGTGCCGCCGGCACCTTGTACGGCCGCCGCGCGGCCTCCCGTACCGACGACACCTGCCCCGCCCGCATGATCCGCACGACGTGCGCGTCGCAGTTCTGGCAGGTGGGGCGGGAGAGCGGGGACGGTACGACCTTGCCCTCCGCGACGTACATCACGAACTCGTGGCCGTCCGCGTCGGTGTGGTGCTCGATCTCGTACGACTGCTCCCAGCCGTGCCCGCAGCGCATGCAGGCGAAGGAGTAGGACTCGTTGACCACGGCCGTCGCTCCGTCGCGCAGGCCGGTACGCCCTGAAATCTCGCTCATGCCAGCTCCTTAGGTCCGCTGACCGGGGGACGTCCTGTCTTGTCCCTCCACCTCAGTGGACGCCCGGGAGCCCCCGCCCGGTAGCCGCCCTGTTCTTTGTTGGGCGCGATTTGGCGTTTCCTTACCAACGGAGTCGGCAGGGGCGTACGGGCTTTGCCTTCGGAGACACCGCTTTGCCAAGGCATGAAGCCCAGGGCGGCATGAAACGGACGCCGGCCGTCAGGAGTTGTGCTTGGCGGCGACGACCGCGTCGAACACGATCCGCTTGGCGATCCCGGCCTCCACGGCGACCGCGGCGATGGCCTCCTTGCGCCGTTCCCCGGCGGCCTCCCGCACCTGCACGCGCCGCACGAGCTCCCCGGCGTCCAGCTCCTCGGGCCCGCGCTCCGGCGCCCCCGAGACGACGACGGTGATCTCCCCGCGCACCCCCTCAGCGGCCCACTCCGCCAGCTCCCCGAGCCCTCCGCGCCGTACCTCCTCGTACGTCTTGGTCAGCTCCCGGCACACGGCCGCCCGGCGCTCGGCACCGAACACCTCGGCCATCGCGGCGAGGGTGTCGTCGAGCCGGTGCGGGGCCTCGAAGTAGACGAGGGTGCGGCGCTCCTCGGCCACGTCCCGCAGCCGCGACAGCCGCTCGCCGGCCTTGCGCGGCAGGAACCCCTCGAAGCAGAACCGGTCGACGGGCAGCCCGGACAGCGCGAGCGCGGTCAGCACGGCGGACGGCCCCGGTACGGCGGTGACGCGGATGTCCCGCTCCACGGCGGCGGCGACGAGCCGGTACCCGGGGTCGGACACCGACGGCATCCCCGCGTCGGTGACGAGCAGCACCCGCGCGCCCCCCACCAGCGCCTCCACCAGCTCCGGCGTCCGCGCGGACTCGTTCCCCTCGAAGTACGAGACGACCCGCCCCCGGGGAGTCACACCGAGAGCCTGAGTCAGCCGCCGCAGCCGCCGGGTGTCCTCGGCGGCGATCACATCGGCCTCGGCCAACTCCCGCGCGAGCCGGGGAGGCGCGTCCGTGATGTCCCCAATGGGAGTTCCGGCAAGGACGAGGGTGGCGGGAGTCGGTGTCACGTTTCCATCCTCGCAGTTGTTGATGCACGGGACTCACACAGAGCTGTTCCCTACGATGGCGCGGTGACCAGTACCGCGTCCTCCACGGACTCCACGGAACACCGGCCCGCCCCCGACGAGTCCGGGCGGGCCGACCGTATGTCGTGGCCGCAGCGGCTGCGCCGGTTCGGATACCAGGGGCGGCCGGTCGCGGACGTACGGGAGCGGCTGGTCCCCGCGTACGCCGAGCCCAGCCCCCGGCTGTGGGAGTCGCTCGGCGTCTCCCACCGGCTCTCCGCCTGGCTGACGCGCTGGTCGGCGTGGCTCGGGCCGCTGCTGGTGACGCTGCTCGCGGGGCTGCTGCGGTTCTGGAACCTGGGCGCTCCGAAGGCGGTGATATTCGACGAGACGTACTACGCGAAGGACGCGTGGGCCCTCGTCCACCGCGGCTTCGAGGTCGGCTGGGACAAGAACGTCAACCAGCTCATCCTGAACTCGAACGGCGACGTGCCGGTGCCCACGGGCGCCGCGTACGTCGTCCACCCGCCGGTCGGCAAGTACGTCATCGGCCTCGGCGAGCTGATGTTCGGCTTCAACCCCTTCGGCTGGCGCTTCATGACGGCGCTGCTCGGAACGCTGTCCGTCCTGCTGCTGTGCCGCATCGGCCGGCGGCTGTTCCGCTCGACGTTCCTCGGCTGCCTCGCGGGCGCGCTGATGGCCGTCGACGGCCTGCACTTCGTCATGAGCCGTACGGCGCTGCTCGACGGCGTGCTGATGTTCTTCGTCCTCGCGGCGTTCGGGTGCCTGGTGATCGACCGGGACAAGGCGCGCGAGAAACTCGCGGCGTCCCTGACGCCGGACGCGGACGGCCGCTACCGCCCCGACGCCGCCGTCGGCGACCACTTCCGCTTCGGCCGGCGCCCCTGGCGCTGGGCCGCCGGTCTCATGCTCGGCCTCGCCATCGGCACCAAGTGGAACGGCCTGTACTTCATGGCCGCGTTCATCGTCATGGCGCTGCTGTGGGACGCCGGCACGCGCAAGGTCGCGGGCGCCCGTACCCCGTACCAGGCAGTCCTCAGGTACGACACGGGTTACGCCGTCCTCGCGACCGTACCCGTAGCTCTCCTGACCTACCTCGTCTCCTGGACCGGCTGGATCCTCTCCCCCTCCGACGGCACCGGCGGGTACTACCGCAACTGGGCCGCCGTCGACGGCAAGGGCGGCTCCTGGACCTGGCTCTTCCCCGACTGGCTGCGCAGCCTGTGGCACTACGAGCACGAGGTGTACAAGTTCCACACGCACCTCACCTCGCCGCACTCCTACCAGTCCAACCCGTGGAGCTGGCTCGTCCTCGGCCGGCCCGTCTCCTTCTTCTACGAGACCCCGTCCCCGGGCGTCTCCGGCTGCCCCACCGGCGTCGCCGAGAAGTGCCCCCGCGAGGTCCTCGCCCTCGGCACGCCCCTCCTGTGGTGGGCCGCCTGCTTCGCCGTCCTCTACGTCCTGTGGCGCTGGTTCTTCCGCCGCGACTGGCGCGCGGGCGCCATCGCGGGCGCCATCGCCGCCGGCTACCTCCCCTGGTTCATGTACCAGGAGCGCACGATCTTCTTCTTCTACGCCGACGTCTTCCTCCCCTTCCTCTGCCTCGCCGTCGCCATGCTGATCGGCGCCCTCGCCGGCCCACCGGGCTCCTCCGACAACCGCCGGGTCATCGGCGCGACCGGCGCGGGGGTCCTCGTCCTGCTCATCGCCTGGAACTTCATCTACTTCTGGCCGATCTATACGGGGACTGCGATGCCGCTGGACGACTGGCGGACGCGGATGTGGCTGGACACGTGGGTGTAGCTGGACTTATGCATGCCGACAGGGTCAGAACTCGTACTGCAATTCGTAGAGATGTCCTGCCTTGGCCATGACCGTGACCTCGATCGGGCGTTCGTCGTCGCTGTAGACCACCCGGAAGGTGCGGAGAACGGGCAGGTCACTCGGGAGTTGCAGGGCCTCGAACTGTTCCTGGGTGGGGACGCGTGCGGAGACCCGGTCCACGGTGTGGCGCGGCGGGTAACCCATCTCGGCAAGCAGCGCGGGTGTGCCACCCCGGATCTTCCGGCGTTCAGCCATTGCCGTGCCGCGAGCCAGTTCGACCGGGTAGTAGGACTTCACCAACTCGACCGGTGAGCCGTCGTACGAGAGGACTTGACGCCGTAGCACGGCCACGCCGTTCTCATCGAGCCTCAGCGCTTCTGCAACGTCAGCTGGCGGACGCACCTCCGCAACCTCCAACAGCTCGATACTTCCGCGCCTGCCCTTGTTGGTTGCCACTGTGAGCCATGAGTACTGCTCACCGGGCGGCGCCGGTTGGCCGGTGTCCGCTGGCCGGATGGTCTCCTGTTGGTGCGGCCGGACCGTCACCGCCGAACCAGGGCGACCGACGGCAAGACGTTCGTCTTTCAGTACCTGGAGAGCTTTCTGGACAGTCGCGTTGGCCACCGCGAACCGGTCCCTGAGCTGCTGGGTCGAAGGGAGGTTGGCGCCGGGCTGAAGGTCTCCCGACATGATTTCGTCGCGGAGATCAGCCGCGATGCGTTCGTGGAGCGGGCGTCGATCGTGGGCGTCCAGTTCCGCCTTGGGCACGTCAGTCAGATCCTCGGTTCGAGTTCGTAGCGGAGTCGTTGGCCGGTCGCCGGGTAGACGGATTCGTCGACCTGGAAGCGCCGGCCGTCGGAGTCCATCGTCAGCCGGGTCATGCAGAGGACGGGTTCGACGTCGCTGAGGTCGAGTACCTGTCGCTCGGCATCGGTGGGCATGCGTGCGGAGACTTCCTCCCGGACGCGGTGTGCGGAGTAGCCCAGTTCGGCAAGGAGGGTGACCGCACCTCCCCGGATCTTCCGGGTTTCTTCGAGGCGGGTGCCGTGTGCGACTTCCGCCGGGTAGTAGGTATCGGTCAGCTCAACGGGACGGTCATCGAGGTAGATGACGCGCTGGCGCACCACCACGGCGGCGCCCTCGTCGACCATGAGCAGTGCTGCCACACGCGACGGCGCGGGAACCTCCCCCGCTCGAACGATCCGCTGACTGCCTACGCCTCCCCTGGCTGAGGCTTCCTCCTGCCATGCGTCGCCCTGCCCGTTCTCCCGGGGCGCCACGTACGGCACTGAGGTACCGACCCAATCACTGCTGCTCACGTCCGCACTCCCTTCCAATCGATTTAGCGGACGACCTCACCGCTTTACACGATAAGCGATACGGCTACGATGCCAACCTTGCCATCTTTCGCATATAGCGATACGGTCCTTGTGTTGTGCCGCACCATCGGAAGCGGCACAGACCGGCCGAGGAATCGAGACGGAGGGGGGATCCATGGAACACAGGCGACCCGACGCGGCCTTGTCCGGGCAGCTCGCCCAGTTACGGATGCTGGACGGCGCTCTGGTCGAGCGGATGCGGCACGAGGCGCTGACCGCTCCGGCGTCCTGGAAGGCGGAGTACGGCGAGTTCCAGTCCGGCGGCTGGTGGACCACGTCGTTGATGAACGCCTCCGGTGACGCCGCCGACGTACGGATCACCGACGGCACCGCCCGGCCCACCACGCTGCTGGAGCACATGCCCGCCACGGCGGGCCTGCTGTCCGGACTCGGCCTGAACTACATGTGGGTGCGGCTGGCCCGGCTGGAACCGAACGCGTTCCTCTGGGAGCACCGTGACTACAACGAGCTGGACCAGGTCGAGCGGCACCGGCTGCACGTCCCGCTGCACACCAATTCCTCGGCCTTCCTGGTCACCGGGGGCACCAAGGTCCACCTGGACGGCGGGCGGATCTGGCGGCTGACCCCGACGTACGCGCACGGGGTGTGCAACCTGCTCGGCCCGGACCGGGTCCATCTGATCGCGGACGTGTACGCCGACGACGCCTACCGGCGGCTGTCCGGGACGGCGCAGGAACCCTCAAACGCCGAACCCCTGCCGCACGCGTCGGAGACGGACCTGGCCCAACGCCTCGCCGCCGCACGGCGCCTGGCCGATCTCGGCTACACGCCGGCGGCCGAACAACTGCTGCTGCGGCTGTTCTACGCCTTCGCCCTCCCGGAAGGCGCCGTCTACGACCTGATCGGCGCTCTGCACACCACGCTCGGTGACAGCGAGGCGTGCCGACGCTGGGCGGCCGCGAAGTCCCAGCTCCTCGCCCTCGCCCCGTGAAGCTGTCCGGCACGTCACATCCGGCACGTCAGCACCTTCAGCGCCTTCAGCACGGAAGGACAGCCCATGCCCACTGCTGTGTCCCCGGCTCCGGCCGGACTGCGCCTGACCGAACTCGCCGAGGCCAACCGCCCCGCCCAACTGCCCTTGCTGACCCGCATCGCCGAGGTGCTGTCCGCCTCCCCAGCGGTGACCCATCTGCTGGTCCGGGGCTCGCTCGCCTCCGGCACCGCCGACCGCCTCTCCGACGTCGACTTCGTCGTCGGGGTCCACGACCGCGATCTGTCCGCCTTCACCTCGGCCCTCGACGACCTGATGACGGTCGTGTGCGGAGCTCTGCTGCCAGGATGGCGTGACACCATCGTCGCGGACCTGGGAGGTATCGGATTCGTCTTCCTCGTCCAGTACGAGGGAAGGCTCCAGCAGGTCGACCTCTACCTCGCTCCTGCCTCCCGGATCGCCGAGTTGGGCCGGAAGACGGGTGGGAAGACGCTCCTGGAGCGGTCGTCGGCCGGGATCACCGCCACCCACACCGAGCGGGCGCGGGCTCACATCGCGGAGTTCACCGCCCGGCCGCGCTCGTGCGCCGAGCTGCTGATCGAACACCTCGTGCTGGCCGTGTTGCTCCACAAGCGCATCCGGCGCGGTCAGCGGTTCGTCGCCTATGCCGAGTGGCACCTGCTGCACACCGCGACGAAGGACCTGATCAAGACCGCGCTCGTCCCGGCGTCCGCGTTCTGGGGCTGGTACCGGCTCCGGGAGGAACTCGCGCGCACCCCGATCGGACGGACCTGCCTGGCCGACCTGGACGCGGCGATCACCTCTCCGGCCGTCCCCGACACGGACGACGTCACCATGGCCCTGGACCGGGTGCTCGCGCTGACCGCGCGGGCCTGCCCGAACGCCCTGGACGGCCTCACGGACGCCGTCACCGCCTGCCGCGCCTACCTGGAGCTGGTGTGACACGGCGGACGACGGCCGCCTTCTTCGGCGGGGTCGTCCCCGCCTCGCCGGACGAGGAACAGCTCGCCGAGGACATCGGCGCCGCCCTGGCCAGGGCCGGGCTCACGCTGCTGCACGGCGGCTACAACGGCCTGATGGAGGCCGCCGCCCGTGGAGCCGCCTCCGAGGGCGGGACGGCCGTCGCGGTCACGCTGGCCGGCAAGCATGCCGCATGGGGTGCGTTCAATCCGTACATCACCGACGAGGTCCACCTTCCCGGCCTCGGCACCCGCCTCGACCACTACCTCGACTCGGCGGACCTGGTGGTCGCGATGGGCGGTGGGGTCGGCACCCTGCACGAGCTGTCCGCCGCCCTCTACTACGCGAGCACCATCCGCCCTGTCCCTGTCTGGGTCACCGGTCCCACCGCGCTCGGACTGCTGGCCTTCCTCAAGCGGGAGAAGTGGTTGTTCGAGACACCCACCCGGCCACTGGGTTTCCTCAGCGCGATCGCTTCGGCGACGGCCTTCGCCGCCCAGCTCCACGACCTGACCGACCGGAAGGGAGCCGGCACATGACCGGGATCACTCTGAGGGCCCGAGTCGCCGCGACGGCCTGCGTCGCCGATGAGTTCACGCTGTCCGGCGGACAGGTGCTCGACTCGTACTTCGACGAGTACCGGCTCGCCGCCGACCCTGAGCTGCTGTACGACGTCGCCGAGGCGATGGCCGCGCTCGTCCCCGGGGACGCCGAGGTGCTGGCCGGGATCGAACTGGGAGGTGTCCCGCTGGTCGTCGCCCTGTCGGCGGCCACCGGGCTGCCGTCCGCGTTCCTCCGCCGCCGGTCCAAGGAGTACGGATCCCGGCGGCAGATCGAAGGCACCGGCGTCGAGGGACGCCGGGTCGTCCTGGTCGACGACGTGGTCCGCTCCGGCGGCCAACTGCTGGCGATGACCCGGATATTGCGGGTCGCCGGTGCTCCGGTCTCCGACGCGCTCTGTGTTCTGGAGAGGCCGCTGGGCGGGAGACCTCTCCTCGACGGACACGGTGTCAGCCTGCACCCCTTGCTGACCGAGGCCGACCTGACCACGGTCCCATGACGAGGGCCGTGCCGGCGCTGCTGGACGTGACCGTCTGCCGGGAGGACGCCGAACCGGCGGTTCTGAAGGCAGCGGGAGCCGTGAGCGTCCTGGACGACGATTTCGCGCTCGCGCACAAACGCTGAGCGATCTTGCCGTCGTACCCGCTACAGTCGGCGACGCGGCAGACGTACACCTCTGCCGCACCACCGGTGGATCAACGGATCTGGAGAAAAGGTGCGGCCCATGGGGGCGCGAGCTATCTGCGTCGAGCCGGAGAACTGAGAACCCTCTCAGTCCCTGTTCTCGGCCCGGCTCGGCGTGTGCACCCCTCGACCACCTTCCGTGACTCCTTCCGTGAGGTCATGCCGCCATGCGCTCGACGCGGATCCGCAGCCTGTTCACCGACTTCTTCACCTCCCGGGGCCACCGGCACGTGCCGTCCAGTCCGCTTGTCCCGGACGACCCGACACTGCTGCTCGCCAACGCCGGGATGAACCAGTTCAAGCCGTACTTCCTGGGGGAGACCACCCCCGCCTTCTCCCGCGCCACCAGCATCCAGAAGTGCGCCCGCACCTCGGACATCGACAACGTCGGACGGACCAACCGGCACGCCACGTTCTTCGAGATGATGGGCAACTTCTCCTTCGGCGACTACTTCAAGGAGGACGCGATCGCGTTCGCCTGGGAACTCCTCACCGAGGGCTACCGGTTGGAGAAGGAGAGACTCTGGATCACGGTCTTCGAGGACGACGACGAGGCCGAGCGCCTCTGGCGCCGCATCGGCGTCCCCGCCTCCCGCATCCAGCGCCTGGGCATGGAGGACAACTACTGGTCCATGACGGTCCCCGGCCCCTGCGGACCCAGCTCCGAGGTCCACTACGACCGCGGCCCGGCCTTCGGCGAGGAAGGCGGTCCGGCCGTGGACGGCGAGCGCTACATGGAGATCTGGAACCTGGTCTTCATGCAGAGCGTCCGCGGTGACGGACCGCCGAAGAAGGACTACCCGATCCTCGGCGAGCTCGCCCACAAGAGCATCGACACCGGCCTCGGCCTGGACCGGCTCGCCGTGATCCTCCAGGGCGCGCAGAACGTCTGCACCACCGACCTGCTCCTGCCCACTTTCCGCACCGTCCAGGAACTGGCCGGCCGCGAGGCTCCCGGCGAGGGGGAGGAGCAGGTGTCCTTCCAGGTCGTCACCGAACACGCACGCTCCATCGCCTTCCTCGTCGCCGACGGCGTCCTCCCGGCCAAGGACGGCCGCGGCTACGTCCTGCGCCGCCTGATGCGCCGAGCGATCCGCCACGCCCGGCTGCTCGGTGTCGACGGCCCTGTCCTGCCCGCCGTCACCGCGTCCGTGATCGGCAACCTCGCCGACGTCTGGCCCGAGCTCACCGCCCAGGCCACCCTGATCGAGCAGGTCGTCACCGCCGAGGAGGAGTCCTTCACCCGCACTCTCACCCAGGGCAGCCGACTCCTGGACGCCGCCATCGCCCGTACCCGGAGCAGCGGTTCGGCCGCGCTGCCGGGCGAGACGGCCTTCGAACTCGCCGACACCTACGGCTTCCCCGTGGAACTGACCGTCGAGGCCGCCCGGGACGCCGGACTCACCGTCGACGAGGACCGCTTCGCCGCGCTCCTGGACGAGCAGCGCAGCCGCGCGAAGGCCGGCGGCAGGGCCAGGACCACCGAGGCCCTGCGCCGCCTGGACACCTACCGGGAACTGGCCGCCGGTCTTCCGTGCACCGAGTTCCTCGGCTACGAGCAGCTCACCGCCGAGGTCACCGTCACCGGCCTGATCCCGGGAGGCACGGCAGGCGAAGGCGCGGACGTCGAACTGGTCCTCGACCGTTCCCCGTTCTACGCCGAGGCAGGCGGGCAGATCGGCGACACCGGCACCCTCACCCTGGCCGACGGCACCGCCGTACGGATCACCGACACCCGCTACGGCCTGGCGGGCTTCCGCGTCCACACCGCCCGCGTCCTGCACGGTGAACTCCGCACGGGCGCCGTCGGCGAAGCCGCCGTGGACGCCGGGCGCCGGGCCGGTCTGACGCGCTCCCACTCCGCCACGCACATCCTGCACGCCGTCGTCATGGCCACCCTCGGCGACCACGCCCGCCAGCAGGGCTCCCTCGTCGAACCCGACCGGCTCCGCTTCGACTTCGCGCACTTCGCCGCCCTCGCCCCGGACCAGCTCACCGCCATCGAGACCGCCGTCAACGGCCATGTCCTCGACGACCCCGCCGTACGGGCCTGGCACGCCGACCGCGCCGAGGCCGAGGCCGCAGGAGCCGTCGCGCTGTTCGGCGAGAAGTACGGCGACCGGGTCCGCATCGTCGACATCGGCGACTTCTCCCGCGAACTCTGCGGCGGCACCCATGTCGCGCACGGCTCGCAGGTCGGCGCCTTCCGCCTGCTCTCCGAGTCCTCGATCGGCTCCAACCTCCGCCGCGTCGAAGCGCTCACCGGCCACGGCATGCTCCGCCACCTGGACACCGAACGCCGCCTGCTCGACGAACTCGCCGCCCTGCTCGGCACCCGTTCCGCCGACGCCCCCGATGCCCTGCGCAAGCGGCTGCGAGTCCTCGCCGACGCGCAGGACGAACTGTCCCGGCTCAGGGCCGAAGAGCTGGAGCAGCGAGCCGGACAGCTCACCGGACAAGCCCGGCGCACCGGCCACGGACACCTGATCGTCCAGGAAGTCACCGGCGTCACCCCGGACGAACTCCGTCTCCTCACCGCCGAGACCCTCACCCGGCTGGGCCGCACCCCGGCCGTCGTCGTTCTCGGCGCCGAACACGACGGCAAGGCCCTGCTCGCCGCCGCGGTCTCGCCCGACCTCCATCAGCAGGGCGTCCACGCCGGCCGCGTCCTCACCGACGCGGCCCGCGCGGTCGGCGGCGGCTCGGGGGGCCGCGGACCCCTCGCGAGCGCGGGCGGACGCCGTCCCCAAGAACTCCGCCGGGCGCTGGACCTCGCGGCTCGCGAGGCGGATCGTCTGCTCGGCGAAAACTGAACGGCACCCTGAGTAGCCGAGTCGCTTTGGAGAGTCACGTAGGACCCGCTAGGTTCTGTGGGCCCGATTGACCCCCGTCTTCTGGAGCGTGTCGGCGTGAGCAGTCCGCAGTACACGTACGCACCGCAGTACGAGCCGCCTGTCGTAGAGGGGGAATATCCGGGCGAACAGCCTTTTTCGCCGGCCATGCAGGCGGCGGCTCCAGAGGCAACGGCTCCAGAGGCGGCGGCTCCGCAGCCGGGGGTTCCCCAGGCGGGCGTTCCGCAAGCGGTGGTGCCCCGGCAAGGAGGCGCCCGGCGTCGCGCCGCGAAGCGGCGGAGGGGGAAGGGGGGCAAGGGGCCCGGCGAGTCGGGGGTGCGCAGGCTGCTGCCGCAGGCCCTCGTCGTCGCGTTCCTCGCCGGCGGCACCAGCGCGTTCGTCGCCCAGGACAAGGCCGTGGAGCTGACCGTCGACGGCACGCCCCGCACGCTGCACACCTTCGCCGACGACGTCACCGAACTGCTCGCGGAGGAAGGGGTGCGCCTCGGCGAGCACGACCTCGTCGTCCCGGCACCCGGCGAGGAACTCGCCAGCGGCGACGAGGTCACCGTCCACTACGGCCGCCCCGTACGCCTCACCCTCGACGGCACCCGGCGCGAGGTGTGGACGACCGCGCGGACCGTCGCCGGCGCGCTCAGGCAGCTCGGTGTCCGGGCCGAGGGCGCGTACGTCTCCACGTCCCGCTCGCAGCGGATCGGCCGCGCCGGGCTCGCGCTGGACGTCCGTACGGAGCGGTCCGTCACCGTCATGGCCGACGGGCGGGCCCGCACGATCCGCACGAACGCCGGGACCGTCCGCGAGGCCGTCGAGGCCGCCGGGATCACGCTGTCCGGGCAGGACACGACCTCCGTACCGCCCGGCAGCTTCCCCCGCGACGGCCAGACGATCACCGTTCTGCGGATCACCGGCACCCGCGAGGTCCGCGAGGAGCCGGTCGACTTCGAGGTGCGCCGCACCGAGGACCCCTCGCTGTTCAAGGGCACGGAGGTGGTGGAACAGGCGGGCGTGCCGGGGCTGCGGCGGGTGACGTACGCGCTGAGGACGGTGAACGGCGTCCGCCAGAAGCCCCGGAGGGTACGGGTGGAGGTCGTCCGCGAACCCCGCGACCAGCTCGTCCGGGTGGGTACGAAGCCCCTGCCGACGTCGGTGGCGGGCGCGGACGGCCTCAACTGGGGCGGCCTCGCGGCCTGCGAGTCGGGTGGCCGCCCGAACGCGGTCGACCCCTCGGGCACGTACGGCGGCCTCTACCAGTTCGACACCCGCACCTGGCAGAGCCTCGGCGGCACCGGCCGCCCCCAGGACGCACCGGCCTCGGAACAGACGTACCGCGCGAAGAAGCTGTACGTACGCCGGGGAGCGAGCCCCTGGCCGCACTGCGGGGCACGGCTGCACGGGTGAGAGGGCCGCACGGTGGGACGGGCACCCCGCGGCCGACCCACTTCGCGCCGCCACCCCGCCCGGGCCCGCTGCCCGCCGGA
>NZ_LIRL01000269.1 GCF_001419795.1 Streptomyces niveiscabiei | reverse complement strand
TCCCCGAGCACGAGCACGAGCACATCACCCTCCCCCTCCCCTACCACCCCTACCGCAGAGGTACAGCCCCGCGTCCTGGACGACCTCGGCGACGAGGCGTTCGTCGACGACGCCCTCACCAGCTCCGGCTCGACGGCCAAGCAGCGCACGGTGACTGTGGCGTTCCGCACGTCCAACGTGATCGTGACGGTCCAGTACGAGGAGCAGCCGGCCACGCTCGGCACGGTCCCGGACAGCAAGGAAATGCAGGACAAGGCCCGGAAACTCGCGGCTCAACTGGCCGACAGGCTCGGCTGACCGTCGGCCCCGGCACCCGCCGTACCCCCGCTCGCGAAGAGATCGAAAGAGGACCGCACAGCTTCTTCACCGCGTACCGTGGCCCCTCGGACCCGTTCAGACCCGCAGGAACGAACCGCAGGAAACACGAAGCGTCATGAGTGAAGGAACCATGCAGCGACGAGCCCAGCGAGAAGACCAGCACGACCGGCGGACGAAGCGTGCCCGGAGCCTGAACCGCGCTCTCGCGGCAGGGGCACTCCCGGTGCTGCTGTTCGACGGCGGCAGCGCCGCGAAGGCGGGTGACTCCCAGCAGTCGTCCTCCGGGGGTACGGCGACGACACCGGACGACGCTTCCCCGTCCCCCACGCTGAAGGCGGCGGTGTACGGCACCCTGCCGGACGCCTGCAAGGTCCTGTCGGAGGACACCCTCGACGACACGGTCCCGAAGGCGAAGGCGGGCAAGAAGTCGGCGTCGGGCGAGGCGGGCACCCGCTCGGGCTGCACCTGGGACAGCCTGAGCGACAACGGCGTGAAGGGCTCCCAGTACCGCTGGCTCAGCGTCTCGTTGCTGCGTTTCGACTCCAACTCCGTGGCCGGGGACGCCGACAAGCAGGCGCAGGACTACTTCGCCCGGCAGCTGAACGACGCGAAGTCGGTGCAGGGCGCGACGAACGTGAAGTCGAGCGCGGCGGCCGGGATCGGCGACGCGGCGACGGCCGTCAGCTACGACCAGAAGAAGAAGGAAGGCGCCTTCAAGCAGCAGACGGTGGTGACGCGCGCCGAGAACGTCGTCGTCACGGTCGACTACAACGGCGCCGGTTTCGCGGGCGACAAGGCCCCGGACGCGGCCGAGTTGATGAAGCTCGCGCAGCAGACCGCGAAGGAAGTCGTTGCGGCGGTGAAGAAGGCCAACAGCGTTACGCCGCAGCCGAGTTCACCTGCGGCGACCCCGCCGGCGAAGCCTTCCGCCACCCCGTCCGCGTCCGCCTCGGCCGCCAAGAGCTGACGGTCCGACGACACGTACGCCGCACACATGTGCCACCCTGTTGCGCGCAACGACAGGAAAGCGAAGGGGAGTAACGGGTGGCCGCGCCGATCCAATTGACCCGGACGCACCGCGTGCTCATCGGCGTGGTCGTGACCGGCGCCGTGATCATCGCCGGGATCGGCTTCGCCGGTTCCTACGCGGCGGTCCGCGAGCTGGCGATCAAGAAGGGCTTCGGGAACTTCAGTTACGTCTTCCCGATCGGCATCGACGCGGGCATCTGCGTCCTGCTGGCCCTGGACCTCCTCCTGACCTGGATCCGCATCCCCTTCCCGCTGCTGCGCCAGACGGCGTGGCTGCTGACGATGGCGACGATCGCCTTCAACGGCGCGGCGGCCTGGCCCGATCCGCTCGGCGTCGGTATGCACGCGGTGATCCCGGTGCTGTTCGTGGTCGCCGTCGAGGCGGCCCGGCACGCGATCGGGCGGATGGCGGACATCACGGCGGACAAGCACATGGAGGGCGTGCGCCTGACGCGCTGGCTGCTCTCGCCGGTGCCGACGTTCCTGCTGTGGCGCCGTATGAAGCTGTGGGAGCTGCGGTCCTACGACCAGGCGATCAAGCTCGAACAGGACCGCCTCGTCTACCAGGCCCGCCTGCACTCCCGCTTCGGCCGCGCCTGGCGCCGCAAGGCCCCGGTGGAGTCCCTGATGCCGCTGCGCCTGGCCCGGTACGGCGTCCCCCTCGCGGAGACGGCCCCGGCGGGCCTCTCGGCGGCGGGCATAGAGCCGCGCCTGCTCCCGCCGGTGCTCCAGCAGGAGGAACTCCCGGCCACGGCAGCCTCGTTGACCCCGGCGGCCGAGGAACAGCGCCTCCAGCTCCCGGCACAGGCGGGCCCGCAGCCCCAACAGGCGGCGCAGCAGCCGTCGTTGCAGAAACAGGCCACGGAACAGCAGCCGGACCAGCAGCCGAGCCAACAGCCGGGCGCCCAGCAGACCCCCCAGCAACTCCCCGACGAGCAGCCCGAGTCGGTCCCCGAAGAGAGCCCCTGGTTCCAGAAGGCCCCCGCGGAGGTCCAGTACCAGGGCGGCTACGACCCCAACTACAACCCCGAGGCCGCGTACGCCGATTGGTACGCCCAGCAGGTCCAGGCCGAGCAGTACGAGGCCCAGTACCAGCAGGAGCCCCCGGTCGAGGAACCCTCCCCCGAGGAGACCGGCACGTTCCCGATCCCGGCGGGCCCCGGCCGTACCCGTGAACTCGGCGAGGGCGGCGGCACGGAACCCCCGGTGCCGGACGAGGAGGCGTACTACACCGTCTTCAAGCAGTCGATAGACGGCAGTTACCCCACCCCGCGCGAGTTCGGCGACAACGTCGAGACCGCCCACGGCATCTCCCTCTCGGACGCCGAGGCGAAGCGCATGGTCCTGCGCTTCACGAACCGCCACACGGCGGAGGTCATGGACGACCACATCGCGTAGAGCGGAGATCGGAGAGCCGAGCACACAGCGAAAAGGGAGCCCCCACCAAAGGGGGCTCCCTTTCTCACGAGCCGGCGAACTGGCCCCGGAGTACTACCCGGTTACTCCCCGAGCAGGACCCGCACCCGCTCCTGCCCCACAGCCAGCAGCAGCGTAGGCAGCCGAGGCCCCGTGTCCCGCCCGACGAGCAGGTGGTACAGCAGCGCGAAGAACGTCCGCTGGGCCGTCTTGATCTCCGGCGGCAGCTCCTTCGGCGTCGCGTCGGCGGAGAACCCGGCCTGCACCTTGGGTACCCCGTACACGAGGTGGGTCAGCCCGTCGAGGGACCAGTGCGAGGCGAGCCCGTCGAGCAGCAGCCGCAGGCTCTGCTGGGACGCCTCGTCGAGGGACTTCAGCAGATCGACGTCGGCCTCGGCCCGCACGATGGTCCGCTGGTCGGCCGGCACGTGCGTGTTGATCCACGCCTCGGCCTTGTCGTACCGGGGACGTACGTCGTCGAGTACCCCCAGAGGGTGAGCCGGGTCCAGCTCGGAGAGGATGCGCAGCGCCTGGTCCTGGTGCCCGGCGGTGATGTCGGCGACGGACGCGAGCGTCCGGTACGGCAACGCCCGCGCGGTGGACGGCAGTTCACCGGCAGCCGTACCGACGGCCCGCGAGTACGCGGCGACGTCACCCGGCAGAGCGGAGCCGTCCTCCACCTTGAGAACCAGCTTGTCCCACTCGTCGTACAGCCGCTGGATCTCCTGGTCGAAGGCGATCTTGAACGACTGGTTGGGCCGCCTACGCGCGTACAACCAGCGCAGCAGCTGCGGCTCCATGATCCGCAGCGCGTCCCCGGGCGTCGGCACCCCGCCCTTGGAGGACGACATCTTCGCCATCCCGGAGATCCCGACGAACGCGTACATCGGCCCGATCGGCTGCTTGCCGCCGAAGATCCCGACGATCTGCCCGCCGACCTGGAACGACGACCCCGGCGAGGAGTGGTCGACGCCGGACGGCTCGAAGACGACGCCCTCGTACGCCCACCGCATCGGCCAGTCGACCTTCCAGACCAGCTTGCCCCGGTTGAACTCGCTGAGCCGCACGGTCTCGGCGAACCCGCACGCGGTGCACGTGTACGTCAGCTCGGTGCTGTCGTCGTCGTACGCGGTGACCGTCGTGAGGTCCTTCTCGCAGTTGCCGCAGTACGGCTTGTACGGGAAGTACCCGGCGGACCCGGCGGACCCGTCGTCCTCACCGGCCGCGCCGGACCCCTCGGCGGCCTCAAGCTCGGCCTCGTCCACGGGCTTCTGGGACTGCTTGCCCGGGGCCTTCTTGGTCCGGTACTGCTCCAGGATCGCGTCGATGTCGGCGCGGTGGCGCATCGCGTGCAGCACCTGCTCGCGGTAGACCCCGGAGGTGTACTGCGCGGTCTGGCTGATCCCGTCGAACTCCACGCCCAGCTCGCCGAGCGCCGCGACCATGGCCGCCTTGAAGTGCTCGGCCCAGTTCGGGTACGCCGATCCGGCGGGCGCGGGTACGGAGGTCAGCGGCTTGCCGATGTGCTCGGCCCACGTCTCGTCGACCCCGGGGACCCCGGCCGGGACCTTGCGGTAGCGGTCGTAGTCGTCCCAGGAGATGAGGTGGCGGACCTCGCGTCCCCGGCGGCGGATCTCGTCCGCGACCAGGTGGGGGGTCATGACTTCGCGGAGGTTGCCGAGGTGGATCGGCCCCGAGGGGGAGAGCCCGGACGCGACGACGACACGTTTACCGGGGGCTCGACGCTCCGACTCCTCGATGACCTCGTCCGCGAAACGGGAGACCCAGTCGGTGGTCTCGGTGCTCTGAGCCACGATCGGCACGTCCTCTGTGTTCTGGGATTCCTCGGGGAATCACGGCTGACCGTCCCATTCTCCCAGGAGGCACCCAAACCACGAAAACGGGTATCGGCGCCCCCCAGGTCGTACCCGGTTAGTACGCAAGGGGGACGCCGATGAAGATGCGGAAACCTCAGCCGAAGTTCACTGCGCGAAGTTCACCGGGATGTACTGGTCGTACGACCGGTCGGCCGTAGCAGTGAAGTCGGCACGCGTCACGATCGCGCACTGCACCCCGTTCACCCCGCAGGTGACCCCGTCGGCGATCTCCGGCTTCAGCTTGAGGGTCGTCAGGAAGGACCCACCCTCCTGGTAGGGGATGGTGACCCCAGGGGTACCCGTACCCGTGTCGGTGATCCGACGAGCGGACCCGTCGGTCGACTCCCGCCCGCCGAGACAGGGCGTAGGCAGAGTGGTGTAGCTCTCAGGGTGCCCGACGACCACACCCTTGGGTACGACACAGAAGGCCAGGAAGATCCCCTGCGCCCGGTTGTACCCGTACCCGGCGACGTCGACGGTCCCGCCCGTCGCGGGCAGCGAGGTGTTGAACGCGCCGAGCCTGAGGTCGAACTTCTGGCCGTCGGCGGCGGTGGTCACGCGGTGCGCGGAACCGAAGGAGGGGGTGGTGTACGAGGCGTACGAGGGGGTCGCGGAGGCACCGGACGCGGTGACGAGAGCGAGTCCGGCGGCAGCGGCCGTGACCAGCGCAGCCCGGAGTTTCTTGGTGGGGGGCTTCATGGTCAACATGACAGTCCGCAACTGATCAGTAGGCAATGGCGCCTGGATTCGTACACCAGACCCACACATCGGCCGAAGTGAACGCTTATGTGCTCCTTACGGCGGTGCCCTCGCGTCCCGAAAAGCGCTTTACCACCCATGGGATACTGGAGGGGTATATCCATCCCCACGAGGAGAACGGCACCCACTCCATGGCCTCGGTCACGTCCCTGAGCGACTCCGTCCAGCAGCACCTCGCGTCCGCCCTCTCGGCCACCCTGCCGGAGGCAGCCGGAGCGGACCCGCTGCTGCGACGCAGCGACCGGGCGGACTACCAGGCCAACGGTGTCCTCGCGCTGGCGAAGAAGGCGAAGGCCAACCCGCGCGAACTGGCGACGCAGGTCGTCGCGAACCTGACAACGCCCGACGCCGGCTCCGCTGTCATCAAGGACATCGAGGTCTCCGGCCCCGGCTTCCTCAACATCACGATCGCCGACCGGGCGATCACCGAGAACCTCGCGGCGCGCTACGCGGACGACACCGGCCGCCTCGGCGTGCCGTACGCGCCCCACCCGGGCACGACGGTCATCGACTACGCGCAGCCGAACGTGGCGAAGGAGATGCACGTCGGCCACCTCCGCTCGGCGGTGATCGGCGACGCGGTGGTCCAGCTCCTGGAGTTCACCGGCGAGAACGTGGTCCGCAGGCACCACATCGGCGACTGGGGCACCCAATTCGGCATGCTCATCCAGTACTTGGACGAGCACCCGCACGAACTGGACCACAAGGACGGCGAGATCAGCGGCGAGGAGGCGATGTCCAACCTCGACCGCCTCTACAAGACCGCGCGCAAACTCTTCGACTCCGACGAGGAGTTCAAGACGCGCGCCCGGCGCAGGGTCGTCGACCTCCAGGCGGGCGACCCGGCCACCCTCGCCTCCTGGCAGAAGTTCGTCGACGAGTCGAAGATCTACTTCTTCTCCGTCTTCGAGAAGCTGGACATGGAGGTCCGCGACCCCGACATCGTCGGCGAGAGCGGCTACAACGACATGCTCCACGAGACGTGCCGCCTGCTGGAGGAGTCCGGCGTCGCGGTCCGCTCCGAGGGCGCCCTCTGCGTCTTCTTCGACGACATCAAGGGCCCCGACGGCAACCCGGTCCCCCTGATCGTCCAGAAGTCGGACGGCGGCTTCGGCTACGCCGCGACCGACCTCTCCGCGATCCGCGACCGCGTCTTCAACCTGAAGGCGAACACCCTCCTGTACGTCGTCGACGCCCGGCAGTCCCTGCACTTCAAGATGGTCTTCGAGACGGCCCGCCGCGCCGGCTGGCTCAGCGAGGACGTCACCGCCTTCCAGCTCGCCTTCGGCACGATCCTCGGCAAGGACGGCAAGCCGTTCAAGACGCGTGCGGGCGAGACGGTCAAGCTGGAGGACCTCCTCGACGAGGCCGTCGACCGCGCGACCGCCGTCGTCCGCGACAAGGCGGAGAAGGTCGGTCTCACGGAGGAGGAGATCGTCGAGAACGGCCGGTACGTCGGGATCGGCGCGGTCAAGTACGCCGACCTGTCGACGTCGGCCGTCCGCGACTACAAGTTCGACCTCGACCAGATGGTCTCCCTCAACGGCGACACGTCGGTCTACCTCCAGTACGCGTACGCCCGTATCCAGTCGATCCTCCGCAAGGCGGACGGCGCGACCCCCACCCCGCACCCGGACCTCGAACTCGCCCCCGCCGAACGGGCGTTGGGCCTGCACCTGGACCAGTTCGCGGAAACGGTCCTGGAGGTCGCCGCCTCCTACGAGCCGCACAAACTCGCCGCGTACCTCTACCAGCTGGCGAGCGTCCTCACGACGTTCTACGACCAGTGCCCGGTCCTGAAGGCGGACACCCCCGCCCAGAAGGAGAACCGCCTCTTCCTGATCGACCTGACGGCCCGCACCCTCCACCAGGGCATGGCCCTCCTCGGCATCAGGACGCCGGACAAGCTCTGACATACGACCGCGCCCGGGGTTGCCGCCACTCACCCGGCGGCAACCCCTGACAACTTCCCCACGCCGTAAGTACAGTTGACGTATCGACGGGCGACTTCCGGGGGGACCATGGCCGTCGCAGGGGAGTTACAGGCCACCGAAACAGTCGTACCGGAACAGAAGAACGCCGTTCCGCGCGACGAGTCGACCGTTCCTGTCCAGGACATCGGCGGCGCACACCAGGGCGGCAACCCGCACGCCGAGCGCCACGCGACCGTGCTGTCCCCCGAAGCCCGGGCCGCCGCGGCCCGTATCACCCTGCCCGCCCCGCTGGACAACCTCCCCTCACTGCCCGAGCACCCTTTCGTCGGCCGCGCGCAGGACCTGGAGCGACTGGACGAGCATCTGAGGTCCGGCTCCGGCGTCGTCACCCAGACGGCTGCGGTCAGCGGTCTCGGCGGCATCGGAAAGACCGCCCTCGCCCTGCGCTTCGCGCACGACCGCCTGGACCGCTACCGCCTCGTGTGGTGGATCGTCGCCGAGGCCGAGGAGCAGACCGCGTCCGGCTTCGCCGACCTCGCCCTGCGCCTGCACCCCCGGTGGGCGCACGACGCCACCCCGAGGGAACGCACCGAGTGGGCGCTGACCTGGCTGCGGACCCACGCCGACTGGCTCGTCGTGTACGACAACGTGGAGTACCCCGAGCAACTGACCCCGTTCATAGGCCGGTTACCGGACCACGGCCACCAACTGGTGACCAGCCGCTGCCGTGACGGCTGGGCGAAGGACACCGCCGTACTCGACCTGGACGTCCTCGGCCACGAGGACGCGGTGAACCTGCTGCACCGCACGGCCAGCCTGACGCCCCCCGAGCCTGCCGCCGGTCAGGCGCCTCCCGAACCGGCCGCCCGGCTCGCCACCGACCTCGGCCACCTGCCCCTCGCCCTGGCCCAGGCGGGGGCCTACATCCGCGAGACCGGCGTCGGATTCGCCTTCTACCGCGACCTGTTGCACATCAGCCCCGCCATGGCCCTCACCGACGACTCCGGCCCGGCGATCACCCGGATCTGGCAGACGAGCCTGAGGTCGATCAGCGGCGAGCACCCCTCGGCCGAACCCCTGCTCCACGCCCTGGCCTGGTACGCCCCCGAGGCCGTGCCGCCCGAGATCGTGGCCCGCCTCGGCGACCACCTGCCAGGCTCCGGACCCGCGCTCACCGCACTGGCCGCGTACCACCTGGTCACCCCCGGCCCCGAGGGGCCGACGCTGCACCGCCTGGTCCGGCGTACCGTCCAGGACGCGGCCGAGTCCGGGGCCCGCGACCTGGCCGAGGCGGCTCTGGCCGCCGTCCTCTCGGAGGCGGACGACGGCCCGGAGGCGGTACGGCTCCTGCTCCCGCACATCCGGGCGCTCGCCGAGACGGGACCGGCGACCGGAGCGAGCGGGGCGAGCGAGGCCGCCGTGGCGATGTACCGATCGGGCGCGGACGAGCTGATCGCGCGTGAACAGCCCCTCCTGGCCATCCCGTTGGCGGAGATGGTCGTCGACGGAAGCACCCGGCTGCACGGCGCGACAGCGGCCGTCACCCTGACCGCCCGCGACCGGCTGGCCGGGCTGCACGCCAGGGCCGGCGACCAGGCGTACGCCGTACGGCTGTGCCGGGCGGTCTTCCAGGACCGTATCCGCACCTGTGGCGAGGACGCGCCGGAAACCCTGACGGCCCGGGAGCAGTTGGCGTACGCGTACCGCAAGGCGGGCGAAGTCGTCGTGGCCGTGCGGGAGTTGACGGCCGTCGTGGCCGACCGCCGCCGGATCCAGGGCGAGGAGCACGAGGACACCCTCAGGAGCCGCGACCGGCTCGCCTACGCGCTCCAGACGGCGGGCCGGCGTCAGGCGGCCGTGGCGGAGTTCAGAAAAGTGGTCGCCGATCGTGAGCGGATTCTGGGCGACACCCACAAGGACACGCTGGCGAGCCGGAGTTCACTCGCCTACGCCCTGCTGGAGGCCGGGGACCACCGGACCGCGCTGGAGCTGTACGAGCGGTCCGTGGCGGACCGGCGGAGCGCGTTCGGCCCCCGCCATCCCGATTCGCTGACCAGCGTCGAGTGGCTGGCCTCGGCCCACCGCACCGCGAACGATCCCCGGCGTGCGGTCGTGCTGTTCCGGGAGGTGGTGGCGGAGCGTACCGCCGTACAGGGGGCCGACCACCCGGACACCCTGGGGAGCCGCCACCGTCTGGGCTGGGCGCTGTCCGACACGAAGGACATGGACGCCGCGCTGCGGGAGTTCCGGGCGCTGGCCGAGGACAGCGCGCGAGCCCAGGGCCCGAACCATCCGGACACCCTCAACTACCGGGACGACGTCGCGGAGATCCACCAGCTCCGCGAGGAGTACTCCGAGGCGATCGCGGCGTACACCGCCGTGATCGACGACTACCTCCAGGTCAGGGGCGAGGACCACCGGGACACCCTGCGGGCGCGCGGTGCGCTGGCCCTCACCCACCAGCTGGCCGGCGACCACCGGCGTGCGATCGGCGAGCGGGAGGCCCTGTTCGGACACCGGAAGCGCATCCAGGGCGCGCAGCATCCGGACACCCTCGCCGCACGCGCCAACCTGGCCTTCGCCCACCGGGCGGCCTCGGACCACCGGACCGCGATCCGCCTGTTCGAAGAGGTGCTGGCCGACCGCACCGAGACGCTGGGCCCCGAGCACCCGCGCGTCCTCGGCACCCGTACGGCCCTCGCCCGCACCTTCCAGTCGGCCGGCCTGCACGCGCGCGCCGTCCGGGAACTCACCGCGCTGCGCACGGACTTGGAACGCTCCCTCGGGGCGGACCACCAGGAAGTCCTCGACGTACGTCTCGCGCTGGCGCACGTGCTCGTCGAGGAGTACCGCTACGCCGACGCCCTGGAGATCTACGAACCGCTGGCCGAGGACTGGTCCCGGCTGCACGGTGCCGACCACCCCACCGCGCTCCTGGTCAGGCTGTGGATCGGCGCCGCATGCCGCTCGGCGGGGCTCCACGACCGCGCGTGCGAGGTCTTCGACGCGCTCATCCGCGACCACACCCGGCTCCAGGGCGCGGACCACCCCGACACCCTCAACGTCCAGGAGTGGCGGGCCTGGGTCCTGCGGTCCGCCGGGAAGCACGAGGAAGCGGTCCCGGTGTACGAAGGGCGGCTCGCCGACCGCGAACGCCTCTTCGGCCCGGACGCCCCGAGCACTCTCAGCGCACGCTGCGTCCTGGCGCTGGCCCGGCAGGACAAGGGGGATCACGAGGGAGCGATCGCCGATCTCACCGCGCTGCTCGACGTCCGCCGCCGGCTCCTGGGGGACGACGCCCCCGATTGCCTGCTCACCCTGGAACACCTGGCCGACGCCCACTCGGGCGCGGGCCACCACGACCGGGCCGTGGCCCTGTACGAGCAGGCCGTGGCCGCCTGGACCGAGCTTCGGGGAGCGTCGCACCCGCGCACCCTGGCGTCCCGGCGGGATCTCGCGATGGTCCAGCGAGCGGCCGACCGGCATCGCGTGTCGCTGGACATCCTGGAGTCCGTGCTCGACGACCGCCTGCGCCGGGACGGCCCCGACCATCCCGCTGTGCTGTCCCTGCGGTACGACGTGGCCGCCGGGCACATCGCGGCGGGGCATCACCTGCGGGCCGCGCAACTCGCCGAATCGCTGCTCGCCGACACGTCCAGGGTGCGCGGACGGAACCACATCGCCACGCTCAACACCCGTGGACAACTGGCGAACGCGTGGCGGCTGTCGTGCCAGTTCCAACGGGCCGTCGTCGAGTACGAGGCGCTGGTGGACGCACGCGCGCAGTACCACGGGCCGGAGCACGACACGACACTCGCCGCCCGCCGCCTGCTGGCGTTCACCGTCTCCGAGCGGCAGGACTACGAGCAGGCCATCGCCCTCGGCCGGGACCTGGTGGCCGACCGCACCCGTATCCAGGGCGCCGACCACCCGCAGACCTTCCGCGAGCGGCGCAACGTGGCCCGCTGGCGCAACCGGGCCGACGACCGCGCCGGAGCGCTGCGCGACCTCGACGCCCTGCTGCACGACCAGGAACGGGTGCTGGGCGCCGAGCACCCCGACACCCTCGACCTGCGCTCCCAGATCGTCGGGGTCCTGCTGGGCGCCGCCACGGCGGGGCGGGCCGTCGAGGCCGCCGAACGGCTGCTGGCGGACGTCGTCCGGCTGTCCGGCCCGGACGACGCCCGTTCGCTCGACGCCCGTCAACAGCTCGTCTACGCACACGACTACGCGGGACACCACGCGCTGTGCCTGACGCTCCAGACGGACCTCGTGGCGGATCTCACCCGCGTCCACGGCTCCGAGCACGGGAAGGTCTCCGCTGCTCGCCGCGACCTGGTCTGGTACCTGCGGGTGACCGGTGAACGGGCGCGCGCGGTACGCGAGTCGGCCGCCCTGCTGGAGAGCGCCGAGCGGGAACACGACCCGGAGCACTACCACTGCCTCGAATCCCGCAGCCTGCTGGCACTCTCCCACCGGGACCTGGGCGACCCCCGGCAGGCCGCCCTGATCTGGACGGACCTCGCCGAGCGTGCCCGGACCCTCCTCCCGGAGGAACACCCGAGGACCCTCTGGACGCGCGGCTACCTGGCCTGGATCACGGCGGACACCGGCTCGGCGGAGCACTCCGTCGACCTGGCCCGGGAACTCGTCGCCGACTGCACCCGCCTGTACGGCGCCGGTCACCGCAGGACGCTGGACGAGCTGCCCGCCCTGGCGCACGCCCTCTCCCAGGCGGGCCGTCCCGAAGAAGCCCTGGACACCCTGCTCCAACTCCTGCGGTCCCGCGCCGAGTTGACGGCCGGACCGCTTCCGCTGCCGATCACGGTCGAGGAGGTCGTCCAGGCTCATCTGGACGCTGTGGCAACGGACTTGACGGCAGGCAGGGCCGAAGGGGACGCCCTGCACCCGGCGTTGGTCGTCGAGATCCTCGCCCAGGCCTATGCCTCGCTCCACCCCTCCCTCGCCGTCCAGCTCGCCGACACCCTGGCCCACTGCGGCGACCACGAGGCCGCGATCCGCCTCCTGAAGGCCGTCCAGGCGGCCCGTGCCCACGTCTTCGGCCCCGACCACCCGCGCACCCTGGAGAGCCTCGCCACGCTGGCCCTGGCCTGTCTGGAGGCGGCCGACCCCGCCGACCCCGACGACCC
>NZ_LIRL01000268.1:239-29872 GCF_001419795.1 Streptomyces niveiscabiei | reverse complement strand
TCGTCGGCAGCGTGAGAGGTGTATGAGAGACAGGGCCTCCACCGCCGGCGGCCCCAGCCGGGACATCGCGGGGTTCGTCGTCCGGTAGTAGTCGATCCCGCTCACGAACGTCAGCGCCCACCCCCGCCCCCGGGCCCAGGCCGCGTCGTCGAACCCGGCGGCTTCCCGGAACGCCTCCCGCTGCCCGGCGTCCAGGACCGCCCACGCAGGGATCGCGTCGCAGGCCGGGTCCCCGACCCCGGCCGCCCCGAAGTCGATGACCGCGCCCAACTCGCCCCCGGAGACAAGGACGTTGCCGGGGATGAGGTCACCGTGCGCCCACACGGGAGACTCGTCCCACGCGGGCTGCGCGAGCGCGTGCTCCCAGGCGTCGAGCACCGCGGCCACGTCGATGTCGTCGGCGGCCCTCGCGATCCAGGTCCGGGTGAACGCGTCCCGGGCGTGCAGCGGCCCACCCCGGTACCCGACCGGCGCCCCGGCGGTGTCCGCCGTCCGCAGCGCGGCGACGAACTCCCCCAACTCCCGTGCGAACGCCTCCCCTTCACCCCCGGCAGGATGCGTCCCCGCGATCCACCGGCACACCGCCCACGGGAACGGATACCCCTCGCCGGGCTGCCCGACCGCGACGGGCTCGGGCACGGCGACGGGCAGCGAGGGCGCCAGCCTCGGCAGCCACAGCGCCTCGAACTCGGCCTGCTCCACGACGTCTTCGACGATCGGCAGCCGGACGAGCAACTCGTCGCCGAGCCGGTAGATCGCGTTGGTGGTCCCGCCCGGCACCACCTCGGCCAGCGGCAGCCCCGCCCACTCGGGGAACTGCCCGGCCAGCAGCCGCCGTACCAGCGCGGTATCGGTCCTGATCTGGTTCGCGTGCATCATCAGCGCGGGACCCTAGCTCTGCCGCCGGGTGAACGGCATCCGAGTTTTTCAGCAACCGGTTACTACGAAATTTTCGGTAGCCCCGGGACCCCCGCCCGGCCCCGCGTCCGTCTGTTCACCGGCATAGGCTCGACCCCATGGCCCCACGTCTGCTCGTCTACAGCCGTACCACCGGCTACCGCCACGACTCCATCCCGTACGCGGCCGAGGCTCTGCGGGCGGTCATGGGGGAGTGGGTGGTCGATCACACCGAGGACCCGGCGGTTCTGGACGCTCCGCTGACGCGGTACGCGGCGGTGCTGTTTCTCTCGACGAGTGGGGAGGTGCTCACCGCGAAGGGGCGGGAGCTTCTCAAGGAGTATGTCGAGGCGGGGGGTGGGTTCGTCGGGGTGCATGCGGCGGCCACGACCGAGTACGAGTGGCCTTATTACGGGGAGCTGCTCGGTGCTCGGTTTGACCGGCATCCTGAGTATCAGCCCGGTAAGGCGGTTGTGGAGGACGCGGGTCATCCCGCGACGCAACACCTGCCGAAGGTCTGGGACTTCACCGACGAGTGGTACGACTTCCGCACCAACCCCCGGGGTTCGGTACGGGTGTTGCTGACCGCCGACGAGTCCTCGTACGAGGGCGGCGGCATGGGGGAGGACCACCCGCTGGCCTGGACCCGCGCGCAGGGGGAGGGCCGGGTCTTCTACACGGCCCTCGGGCATGCGGAGGAGGCGTACGACGACCCGGCGTTCCGGGCGCACCTGCGGGGCGGTATCACCTGGGCGGCGCAAGGGAGTTGACGGGGTGTCAGGCATGGGTGCGGACGCGAGGCGGTGCGGTGCTCGCCCGTACGACGAGCCGTGTCGACAGCTCAGTGCGGGTCCCTTCCGGGCGCTCGCCGTCCATCATGCGCACCAGCAGCCGCAGCGCGGTCGCCGCCATCTCGCCGAGGGGCTGGCGGACGGTCGTGAGGCCGGGGCTGGCCCAGCGGGACTCGGGGAGGTCGTCGAAGCCGACGACGCTGATGTCGTCGGGAACGCTCAACCCGTGTTCCGCCAGGGCCTCGTAGACGCCGAGGGCCATGTGGTCGGAGCAGACGAAGACGGCGGTGGGGGGCTCGGGCAGGTCGAGGAGTTCGCGCATGCGCTGGCGGGCGGTGGACTCCTCGAAGCAGCCGTACCGGATGTACTCGGGCCGCTGCGGCAGCCCGGCGGCGGCGAGCGCCGAACGGTAGCCCGCCACCCGGGCGTTGCTGCACTGCTTGCGGCGGCGCCCCGCGATGACGGCGATCCGCTCGTGCCCGAGCGTGAGCAGGTGCTCCGTCGCGCTCACCCCGCCCTGCCAGTTCGCGGCGCCCACCGACACGGCGCCGGGCGGCGGTTCGTGCGCCGGGTCGATCATCACGTACGGGATGCGGTGCTGTTCCAGCCACGCGTACTGCGAGTCCGTCAACTCGGCCAGGTTGAACAGGACTCCGGCCGAACCGCGGGTCGTCAGCTTGTCGAGCCAGCCGCGCTGCGGGCGGTCGCCCCGGGCGCTGCGGCCGAGGCCCGCCGAGACGACGACGTCCAACCCCGCCTCGTGGGCGGCCTGTTCGACGCCGTGCAGCACCGCGCCCGACCAGGAGCTGTCCAGGGAGTGGACGACGAGGTCCACCAGCCGGGGCGGCTTCGACGCGTCGAACCGGGGCCTGCGGACGTACCCCAGCCGGTCCAGCGCCTCGGTGACCCGGCGCCGGGTCTCGGGCGCCACGTCCTCCCGGCCGTTGACGACCTTCGAGGCCGTCGGGACCGACACCCCCGCCTCGCGTGCCACGACCGCCAGCGTCGGTCCGGCCGTCACGTTCGGACTCACCGTGCGGACCATAGGGAACCCACCTCTCCGGCCCGCCATTGGGCCAGCGAAAGCTCGACCAGCGCTGTTTCGGCCGTTTTCGTGCGCCCGGCCGACAGAAAGCGCTTGCTATCCTAAAGGCGCCGCAGCGTGACGGGAAGACACCGGGAGTCACGGGTTCGCGTGACCGGAATCGCGGACGTGAACTTTCGAAACCCCGAACAGGTGCGGGGGGTTCTGGTGCACCTTAGGGGGATTTCCGCGGCAACTCCTCGCACTCCAGGCGGAAGTCACGGAAGTCCGCGGTGAACGCGGCGTCGACGAGATCGCGGGCGTGAATCCCTACGAGCGTGCCCGTGAAGCGCAGTCCGCCACCGTGGTCGTCGGAGAGGCGGCTCGCGTCGAGGGGCGGGCCGACCTGGGTGTACGTGTCGTCGCGCAGGTACCAGAACCGCGCCTCCGTCCCCTCCACGGAGACGCCGATCGTGACCGGCCCGCTCAAGTCGACGTCCACCACGGCGACTTCCCGCGTCCCCGTCACGTCCCGGTCGATCAGACTGAGGACGGTACGGCCTTCGCCGCGCCACTGCTGGCCGCGCTGCTTCTCGCCCGGGGGCTCCGACCAGGTGAGATCGAGGCTGAGGTACGCCTCCGCGTCGTACCGCAGGATCAGGCCGGCGGCCTGCGTGAACGTCGACGGGGTCGCCTCGACGGTGACCTGGGCCACGGCGTGGTGTTCGGTGAGGCGTTGGGCGAGGAGGCTCTGGGACCAGCGGGACTCCGGGCCCTGGCGTCCCCGCAGGCGGATCCATCCCGGGCGCGAAGTGACGTCCGCCCAGGAGGGGTTGGGGGGTTCGCGGAGGGTGCTCCAGGGCCAGCCCAGGGGGTCGGTGGGCCGGTCGGTGGGCCGGTTGGTCGGCCAGTTGCTCAACCGGGGGAAAGTTTCTGAAAGAGGGCCGTCGGGAGTTTCGGAAACCGGTGCCGGAGAGCCCGTTCTCCCGGCGGCCGGCGGGCCGGAAACCGGCGCTCCGGCAACCGGCCCTCCAGGAGCCGGAGTTCCGGAAATCGCCGGTACGGCCACCTCCACCGCCGGGTGCCACCCCCCGCCCTTCAGCCGGGGCCACCCCTCCTCGTCCCACTCCACCGCCTGCACCGCGGTCTCCCGCCCCAGCGTGCAGCGCGGCCCCTCCGGCGTCTCCAGCGGGCGCCCCACCAGATGGCTGAGGAACCACTCGCCCCCGGGCGTCCGCACCAACTCCGCGTGCCCGGCCTTCTGCAACGGCACCGACGGATCGTCCCGGGACGTCAGCAGCGGGCGGTCGGCGACCTCGTACGGCCCGGTCAGGCAGCGGCTGCGCGCGGTCAGGACGCCGTGCTCGAAACCGGTTCCCCCTTCGGCCAGCACCAGGTGGTACCAGCCGTCCCGCTTCAGCAACTTCGGCCCCTCGACGAGCCGTTCGTGCTGGAGCAGCAGGTGGGTGTCGCCGAGCGGCTTCAGCGTCACCCGGTCCAGCTCCGTCGCGACGATCCCCGAGAAGCGGTTCCCGGCCGGGCGGTGGTCGTTCTGGAGGTTGAGCAGCCACAGCCGGCCGTCCTCGTGGAAGAGGGCGGGGTCGAAGCCGTGACCGGCCACGCGGCGCGGTTCGGCCCAGGGGCCGGAGACGTCGGGCGCGGTCGTGACGTACGTGTCCAGGTCGAAGTACGGCGTGCCGACCGAGCGGACGACCGCGTACACCATCCAGAACGACTCGCCGTCCCAGCTCAGCGAGGGCGCCCAGATGCCAGCCGAATCGGGCACACCCGCAAGGGAGTTGCCGGGGGCGGCGCCCTCGACGTGACCGGCGTGCTCCCAGTGCGCGAGGTCGCGGGAGCGGTGGATCGGGATCGTGGGGAACCACTCGAACGAACTCGTCGCGATGTAGTACCAGTTGCCCGCGCGGACGAGGGAGGGGTCGGGGGCGAAGCCCCGGATCACCGGGTTGCGTGCGACTGACTGCCCCTCGGCGCACGCCACTTGTGCAGCGCAGGCCGGCACGGGAGGGACGCCGCCCGCCACCCGGGAAGCACCGCCAGACACTTGAGCCTCCTCGCCCGGTATATCAGCCTCCTCGCCCGGCACTTGAGTCTCCTCGCCCGGCATCTCAGCTTCCTCGCCCGTCACTTCAGCGCCCCCAGCGTCACGCCCGACCGCCAGTACCGCCGCATCGCCACCATCATGATCGCCATCGGCACGATCGACAGCAGCGCGCCCGTCAGGACGAGGCTCGTCAGGTCGACCCCCGACTCCAGCCGCTTCCCTGACCAGTTGTAGAGGCCGATGTTCAGCGTCCAGTTGTTCTCGCCGCGCAGCACGGTCAGCGGCAGGAAGAAGGAGTTCCACGTGTTGACGAACGCGAGGAGGAACACCGTCGCGCCACCGGTCGTCATCATGCGCAGCACGATCGAGAAGAAGATGCGCAGCTCGCCCGCCCCGTCGAGCCGCGCGGCCTCCAGGAGTTCGTAGGGAATCGTCGACTCGGTGTAGACCTTCGCGAGGTACACGCTGAACGGGTTGATCAGGCAGGGGATGAGCATCGCCCAGGGCGTGTCGACCATGCCGATCTCGGAGAACAGCAGGTACAGCGGGAGCGTCAGCAGCGCGATCGGGATGAGGAACGAGCCGACGACGGACGCGAAGACGAGGCCCCGCCCGGGGAAGTCGAAGCGCGCGAGGCCGTACCCGGTCGCGAGGGCGATCAGCGTGCCGCCGAGGGAGCCGACGCCCGCGTACAGCAGGGAGTTGGCGGTCCAGCGCAGGAAGATGCCGTCCTCGTAGGTGAACAGCTGGTGCAGGTTGTCCCAGAGGTGCCAGCCGGAGAACCAGAGGCCGTTGGACTGGTACAGGCCCGTACGGTCCTTGGTCGCCGCGACGATCAGCCACCACACGGGGAAGAGGCTGTAGACGCTCGCGAGCGCGAGCCCGATGAGCAGGAACCGCTGGCCGCCGCGCGAACGGGAGCGCGGATCGGGTTGCGTGAGTCGGCGGACCGCCGTTTTCGGCGCGCGGTCTTCGGTCAGGGTCATCAGTCGGCCTCCCTCGATGTCAGCCGGTAGAAGACGAAGGAGGCGAGGCCCAGGATCAGCGCGAGGAGCACCGAAAGAGCCGCGGCGTAGTGGTAGTTGCCGGCGTTGAACGCCTGGTTGTAGATGATCATGATCGGGGTGAAGCTGTCGTCGACCGTCTGCGGTGTGACGTTCCGGAACAGCGCGGGCTCGTTGAAGATCTGGAGCATCTGGATGATCGACAGCAGCCCGGTCAGCACCAACGCGCCCCGCACGTACGGCACTTTGATGCTGCGGGCGATCCTCAGCTCGGAGGCGCCGTCCAGCCGGGCCGCCTCGAACAGCTCGCGCGGGACCGCCTGGAGCGCCGAGTAGATGATCACCATGTTGTAGCCGATGCCGTGCCAGGTCAGCAGGTTGCCGATGGACGGCCACACCATCGACGGCGCGAAGAAGTTCCAGTGGAACCCGAACGCGTCCCCGATCGCCGTCAGCGGACCGACGTCCGGGCTGTACAGGTTGATCCAGACGATCGCCGCGACGACCCCCGGGATCATGTACGGCATGAGCAGCAGGATCCGGAACCGGCTCGCCGCGCGCGAGGTCACCGCGTCGAGCAGCAGCGCGAGTACCAGGCTGACCAGCAGCATCACCGGGATCTGCACACAGGCGAAGACCACGACCCGCAGGACCGAGCCCATGAACGCCGAGTCGGTGAGGCCCTCGCGGTAGTTGTCGAGGCCGGTGAACTTCTCCGTCGAGCCGCCGAGGCCGAGCCCGGACTGCTGGACCTTGAAGAGCGACTGGTAGACGGCGTAGCCGATCGGGAGGAGGTACAGAAAGACGAAGCCGAGCTGGAAGGGCACCGTGAACGCGGCACCCTTCCAGCGCTGGGAGCGGATCATCGGAAGCTTCCTCAGCCCTTCACGGTGATGCCACGGGACTTGAGGTCGTCGACCGTCCACTTCTGCATGTGCGCCAGCAGGTCGGTGACCTTCTGCTGCTTGCTGACCACCTTGGCCCAGCCGGCTTGCAGCTCACTGAACATGGCCGTCCAGTCCGGGCCGAACGTCCAGTCCGTCGTGACCGTGTTCAGGCTGTCGCCGACGACCTTCTTCGCCGGTTCGTAGTGCGCGCCCAGCAGCTTCCGCGAGATCGACTCGTCGATGTACGAGCCGGTGTCGGCGAGCGCCGGCATCACGCCGTTGCCGGTCTCGGGGCTCGCCATCGTCTTGACCGCGCCCGGGTCCGTGGACATCCACAGCGCGGCCTCGGCGGCCTGCTTCGGGTTCTTGCAGTCCTTCGTCACCAGGGTGACGCTGCCCGTCAGGTTCGTGCCCGCCGGGGTCTTCGGCGCCTCGCCCGCGAACGTCGGCCACGGCGCCAGCGCCCACTGGCCGAACGACTTCGTGAAGTTCTGCACCATGCCGGCCATCTGCCAGGTCGAGATCTGGCGCGTCACCGTGCCGCCGTTGTCGTAGTTGCGCTGTACGGCCGCGTAGTCGGCGAACGAGAGCGTCGAGTTGAGGTCGTTGTCGATGATGTCCTGGATCACCTTCGCGGCCTTCAGCGTGCCCGCGTCCTGGAAGTCGATCTTCCACGCGTTCCCGTCGATCGCGTACCAGTGCGCGCCCGCCTGCATCGCGAGCACCTCCAGCGTGGAAGGGTCCTCACCGGCGTAGTTCGTGATCTTGACGTTGTGCTTCTTCAGCTCCTTGCCGGCCGCGACGAACTCGTCCCACGTCGTCGGCGCCTTGATGCCGTACTTCTGGAAGACGTCCGCCCGGTAGATCGTGAAGTTCGGCGAGGAACTGGTCGGCACGCCGTAGAACTTGCCCTGCACCTGCGCGCTCGCCCAGGAACCGGCGTTGAACCTGTCCTTGCTGGACGCCACGTACTGCGACACGTCGGCCAGCGCGCCCTGGGACACCCACGTCGTCACGTATTCGGCGGTGTTCTGCACCAGGCACGGGGCGTTGCCCGCCTTCACCGCGTTCGTCAGCTGCTTCTGCATCGTCAGCTGGTCGGTGACCTTCGTGTACTTGAGCTGGACGTCCTTGTGGGACGCGTTGAACGCCTTGACGACCGCCTCCTGACCGTTCGCCCAGCCCCAGTAGGGGAGGGTGACCGGGCCCGACGCCGAGGAGCCGCCGTCGTCGTCGCCCGAACCGCCGCAGGCGGCGAGCAGACCTGTCAGCGCGATTCCCGCTGCGGCTGCGCGGGCGATCCTTCTGCGGGGGCTGATGGCATTCATCTGACCGTGTTCCTTCGGGAAGTAGGCGTCTCGACGGGGCGAGAGCGGCGGCTCGGTACTGGCCGTAGGCGGCGGCCGGACGGCGAGGAGATCGCTGCGTCGGGCCGGCTCAAGCGGAAGGTGTAGTAACCGGTTGCTGTGACGTTAGGCCGACAGGATCGGCATTATCAAGAGGCGTGCGAGAAAATCTTGGGCGAATCGGCCCGAAATCCGGTAACCGTTTACGTACCCTGCCGAGGCGTGCGGAGGACGTTCCCGCCGAGGGGCCGGGACACCCAACTCGGCTGTACGGCAGGCGGGTTACCGCAGCGGCCCGGGCGGCCGGACCGAGTCCCGTACGACGACGTGGGTGCCCAGGATCAGGTGCTCGGCCTCGGCCGGCCTGCCCTCCCCGGACGGCCCGGAACCGGCGAGGTCCAGCGCGGCCCTGCGGTCGGCGACCGCCCGCAGCGCGACCCGGCCCATCTCCTCGTACGGCACGTGCACCGTCGTCAGTCCGGGCGTCAGCTGCGAGGCCAGCGGGATGTCGTCGTACCCCGCCACCGACACGTCGTCCGGCACCCGCAGGCCCACCGATCTCAGCGCCTGCATCGCGCCCGCCGCCACCACGTCCGTCCCCGCGAGGACCGCCGTGAAGCCCGGGGTCCGCGCAAGCGCCTGCTGAACCGCCGCGTACCCGTGCTCGTAGTCGTACGAACCGCGCCGCACGAGCCCCGGGTCGAACGGCACCCCGTACGCCTCGAAGGCCCGCCGCGCGCCCGCCAGCCTGCCCTGGGCGGTGGTCAGTCCGGCCGGGCCCGGCAGCACCAGGACCTTGCGGTGGCCGGCCGACAGGACGTGGCTGGCCATGGCGTAGGCGCCCGCCTCGTTGTCGTAGTCCACCGTCGTCGCCGGGACGTCGCCCTCCAGCGGCGGCCTGCCGACCAGGACCAGATGCGAGCCCGCCGCGTTCAGCGAGCGCGCGAAGCGGCCCATCCTCGTCTGGTACTCCGTGCGGTCGTAGGCCCCGCCGAGCAGCACCACGGCCGCCACGCCCTGCTGGCGCATCATGTTGACCAGCGCCAGCTCCCGCTCGGGGTCCTCGCCCGTCGTGCCGACCAGGGAGAGCCAGCCGCGCAGCGTCGCCGCGCCCTCGACGCCCTTGGCGACGTGTGCGAACGCGGCGCCGGTGATGTTGTTCATGAGGATCGCCACCGTTGGCGTACCGCCGCCCGCCAGCGATCTCGCGTGCGCGTTCGTCACGTAGTCCAGGTCTCGGACCACCTTCATCACGCGGCTGCGGGTGTCCGCCGCCACCGGGTAGTTGCTCACGCCCAGCACCCGGGAGACGGTCGCGACCGAGACCTTCGCCTCCTTCGCCACGTCCTTTATCGTCACCCTGCGCTTGGGGCGGCCGATCTTCTTGACGCCCGACTTCCGCTCACTCACCGTCACGCCTCCTTCCAGTCATGGGGGGTTCCACCGGCTCCGGACGGCCTCTCCGCCACCGCCGTCCGACCCGGTGACGACAAGGTATCCCGGTGGCCGACGACCCGTCAGAGCCTGTGGATAACTTTCGTCTACGCAGGTCAGAAGGGGTTCAGGCGCTTCTGGCGAGATCCGCGTGCCGGACCTCGTGGGCCGGCGGGAGGCCCTCCGTGAGCCGCTCGACCTCCGTCACGACGATCTCGCCGAGCCGTCGCAGCTCGTTACCGAGCGAACCGGCGATGTGCGGCGTGAGGATCACGTTCGGCAGCGTGTAGAGCGGCGAACCGGCGGGCAGCGGTTCGGGTTCGGTGACGTCGAGGATCGCGGTGAGCCGCCCCGCCACCACCTCGTCGGTGAGCGCCGCGTGGTCGACCAGCGCACCCCGGGAGGTGTTGATCAGGACCCCGCCATCGGGGATCAGCGACAGGCGCGCGCGGTCCAGCATGTGGTGCGTCTCCGGGATGTCCGGCGCGTGCAGGCTGACGATGTCGCTGCGGGTCAGCAGCTCCTCCAGGGACATCAGGCGGGCACCGAGCTTCTCCGCCTCGCCGGAGTCGACGTACGGGTCGTGCAGCAGCACCTCGAAGTCGAACGGCCGCAGCAGTTCGAGCAGCCTGCGCCCCACGCGCGACGCGCCGATCACCCCGACCCGGCGGCCCAGATTCCCGATCGGCGCGGTCTCGGCGGGCGTCGGCTGCGCGTGCGTACGGCGGTAGGTCTCGCGCAGGGAGAAGAAGTCCTTCCCGGCGAGCAGGATCATCGCGAGCGTGTACTCCGCGACGGGTACGGCGTTGGCGGTGACCGCGCTGGAGACGCTCACCCCGCGCGCCCACAGGGCGTCCCCGACCAGGGAACGCACCGAGCCCGCCGCGTGCAGCACGGCGCGGAGCTTCGGGGCGGCGGCCAGGGCCTCGGCGCCGAGGTGCGGGCAGCCCCAGCCGGTGATCAGGAACTCCGCCTCCGCCAGCGCGGAGGCCGCCGCCGGGTCGGTGAGGTCCTGGACGACGAGCGCGGGGTCGATGTCGGCGGTCCGGCGCAGCCGCTCCAGCACGGGCTCGGGGAACAGCAGCGGGAGGTGCACCGGATCCATGGCGAACACGGCCCTGGGCAGCGGGGCGCTGGGCATGACTCTCCTGAGGGCGAGTGGGGGTGAGTGAGGGCGAGTACGGGAAACGTTTACTGAAAGCGTCTTCTACCGTAAATCTGTGGCCGAGCCATGGTCAATCAGTCGGAGCGGATCAGTACCGATCAGGCCTGTGTCCCAGCTGAGCTGCCAATATCCCATCGGTGCCAGGGCGTTGAGGTCGTACGGGGTACACGGGGCGGGTGGACCGGGTGTGCGTGAAGAGGGTCGAGTCGTCACAACCGGTTGCAGTCCGCGCGCCCGGACGGCTTGTGTGGATCCAGGGGACGGGGCAAGCGGGCGGTGCCGGTCCGGGGTGGTTCACGCGGTCGGTGTTCGTGCAGCTCAGGAGCGTACCCCGGCCGTATCGGCGGCCTGTCGGGCGGGCCGTCCGGGGCGACCGGGCACGTGCACGGAGTTTTCGAAAACGTGCGCAAACCCTTGACGGGCCCCGTGAAGCGGCAGAAGCTCAGCGCACTCGGTCGTAGCAACCGGTTGCTACGCATTACTCGGGCGAGCCGCCGCCCTGCCCGTTTCCCCCTCTCCCATCTCCCAGAAGGCGAGACCCCATGCGCTCCCACGCCGGTGCCCCTCCCAGCCGACGCAGGTTCCTCGCGCTGTCGGCCGGCGGGGCCGTGGCCGGTGCGGCGGCGCTGAACGGCTGCGCGCTCCAGGTCTCCGGCTCGGTCGGCGGCGGGGGCGAGACCGTCACGATGATGGTGTCGCCGGGTGACATCACCTCGGACCAGGTCAGGCAGGTCAAGAAGAAGCTCGGGATCTCCGTCGCGCTGGTCAAGTGGGACATCACCAAGCTGATCGCGATGCTGACCAGCGGGAACCCGCCCGACCTGGTGCGCGGTGTGGGCGCGGTGGACGCCGCGTACTTCGCGGCCCGGGACACCGCCGAGAACCTCGACCCGTACTTCGCGCGCTCCACCGTCCTCAGGGCCGCCGACCTCGACCCGGTGAACGACCTGTGGCGCTTCGACGGCCGCACGCAGGGCAAGGGGCCGCGCTACGGCATGGCGAAGGACTTCTCCCAGGACTCCATGTACTGGTACAACACCGCCGTCTTCGACAAGGCGGGCATCCCGTACCCGTCGCAGACCGAGCCGGTCACCTTCGAGCAGTGGCAGGAGGACGCGCGCCGCCTCGTCCAGCGCAAGCGGGGCCAGACCATCGTCTTCGGCGGCAGCTACGCCGGCCTCACCCGCTCGACGCTGCTCGCGACGATGACGGCCTCGGCGGGCGGCAGCCTCTTCAGCGACGACTTCTCCCGCGTCGACTTCACCACCCCCGAAGCCCGCAAGGCGCTCGCCTGGTACATCGACTACTGCCACACCAAGGTCGGGCCGAGCCTGATCCAGCCCGACCCCAACGGCTGGGACGGACCCACCTACCAGGCCGGACGCATGGCGATGTCCAACTCCGGCTACTGGCTCGGCGGGATGATCGGCACCGACCCGAAGCTCGCCGCCGTCTCCCGGCTCGCCCCCGCACCCGTCTTCGCCGGCGGCCCCCGCATCAGCGCCTGCCAGGGCGGCACCGGACTGTGGATGCCGAAGAAGGCGAAGAACAAGGATGCCGCCTGGCGGATCTTCGAGTGGTTCTTCGGCGAGGAACCCGCCAGGGAACGCGCCGCCGGAGGCTGGGGCATCCCGACCCTCAAGTCGCTGCGCCCCCTGATGCCCCATCAAGAGGCTTACCAGCAGCGGACGTTGAAGGTGCAGGAGGACGAACTCAAGCACTACTCGGTCGTCTCCTTCACCCCGTACACGCGGGCCGACGCGCTCGACGCCCTCTTCAACCAGGTCGCCCCGGCGGCGATGAACGGCGCGATCTCCGTCGACCGACTCGCCGGACAGCTGAACGACGTCGTCAACGAGCAGCTCAAGCGCGGTAAGGAGCAGGTGGGATGACGGTCGATCAGATGACGGCGGCACCGGAACGGACCGAGACGCCGCTCGCCCGGGGGAAACGCGGCACGACCATGGTGGCCCGCCGCCACCGCGCGTTCTACCTGTTCACCTCCCCCTGGATCATCGGCTTCGTGCTGCTGACCGTGATCCCGATGGGGTACGCGCTCTGGCTCAGCTTCACCACGTTCGACGGGATCTCCCCGCACTGGAGGTTCATCGGCCTCGGCAACTACCGCGAGCTGATGGGCGATCCGGTGACCTGGGACGCCCTCGGCCGGTCCGGGCTCTTCGCCGTGACGTCCGTGCCGCTGTCCATCGCCGCCGGGCTCGGACTCGCCGTCCTGCTCAACAGGCCCCTGAAAGCACGGGGGTTGTTCCGGACGCTGATCTATCTGCCGGCGGTGGTGCCGCCGGTCGGCGCGGGACTCGCCTTCAAGGCGCTGTTCGACCAGAACTCCGGTGCCACCAACGGGGCGTTGACGTTCTTCGGCATCGACGCCGTGGGCTGGCTCGCCGACCCGTACGCGCGCTACGTGCTGCTGATGACCGTGCTGTGGACCGCCGGCAACATCATGATCATCTCGCTGGCGGGGCTCCAGGACGTACCCCGCGAACTCCACGAGGCGGCCACCCTCGACGGGGCGAGCGCCTGGCGGACGTTCCGCAGCATCACCGTCCCGCTGCTGTCGCCCGTCCTGCTCTTCCAGACCGTCACCGGGATGATCGCCTCGGTGCAGACCATCATGCCGCTGCTGCTCGCACCGCTCGGCGACACCAGCGGGATCACGACCGTCCCGCAGTCCAACTACCTGTACATGATGCACGTGTTCGCGCAGTACTTCGCGCTCGGCCGGTACGGCTACGCCTCCGCGCTGCTGTGGGTGCTCTTCGTCATCATCCTCGCCGTGACGGGACTGCTCTTCAGGTTCACGTCCGGCGTGGTCTTCTACAACGTCGACCCGGAGGCGAAGAAGTGACCACGACCGTCCGCGTCCGCACGGGCCGCCTCGCCCTCTACACCGGACTCGTCGCCCTCACCGGCCTGTTCCTCGGCCCGTTCGGCTGGCTCGTCCTCACCGGCCTGAAGACACAAGGGGAGTTGGCGGCCTCACCCGTCCACTGGCTGCCCGACCACTTCCAGTGGCACAACTTCGCCGACGCCTTCACCCAGATCGACTTCCTCGGATACGCCCGCAACTCCCTGATCATCGCGCTGATCTACGCCACGCTCGTCACCCTCAGCTCCGCCTGGGTCGGGTTCGGGTTCGCGCGCCTCGACGCACCAGGGAAGAAGACCCTGTTCGGCATCCTCATCGGCTCGATGATGCTGCCCCAGATGATCACCCTGCTGCCGACGTACCTCATCTTCGCCAAGCTCGGCATGGTGGACACGTACTGGCCGTGGGTCCTGTGGGGACTGTCCGCCGCGCCCTATCTCGTCTTCCTGTTCCGGCAGTTCTTCGCGGGCCTGCCGCGCGAACTGGAGGAGGCCGCGATCATCGACGGCGCCGGATACGCCGGGATCTTCTGGCGGATCTTCCTCCCGCAGTCCTGGCCCGTCCTGTCCGCGAGCTTCATCATCGCGTTCACCTGGACCTGGGGCGACTACATCGCACCCCAACTCCTGCTCTCCACCGACCGGACCACCCTCGCGGTCGCCGTGATGACGACCTACGTCAACGACTCGGGGGCACCGGTCCCCGAACTCCAGGCCGCCGCCTCGGTGATGTACGTCGTGCCGATCCTGCTGGTGTTCCTCGTCGCCCAACGCGGCTTCGTCGCCGGGATGTCGACGTCCGGACTCAAGTAACCCCCTTCGCCCGTACGGCCGGTTCGCCGCCCGGCGCCGACAGCGGCGACCGGCCTCCGACACCCCGGCCGCAATGAGCCGCCCCTCCTCCAAGGAGCCCCCGCATGAACACGCCCCTCTCCCGCCGCACCGCCCTCCAGGCCGCCGGCGCCGCCACCCTCGCCGCCGGGCTCACCGGCATGACGGCCGGCACGGCGGACGCCACCGGCACGGACGACGCCAACTCAGCGCCGAAGCTGGTCACTTACCCCCGCCCCGCGTCCATGCCGACCAACACCGGCTACAAGGTCCGCGTCCGCACCGCCCCCGACGGCGACTGGCAGACCCTCGACATCTGGCGCCCCCAGCTCGGCGAGATCAACGCGGCCACCGGCTCCGGCAAGGTCTACAACTCCTCCCTGGTCTCCTTCGACTTCCACGGCTCCGTCGAGATCGAGGTGACCTACCTCAAGGGCGGCACCACCAAGGCCCGCGTGCGACCCGACTCGTACGGCATCACGCCCGAACTCCTCGGCGACACGCTCCGGTTCACCCTCGACGAGCCGCGCAACGTCGTCGTCCAGATCAACGACGACGTCTTCGACACCCTGCACGTCCTCACCGGCCGCCCCGACCCGCACGCCCCCAAGTCCGGTGACCCGGACGTCCTTTACTTCGGGCCCGGCGTGCACACCGTCTCCGGCGGCACCCTGAAGGTCGCCGAGGGCCAGACCGTCCACCTCGACGGCGGCGCCGTCCTCACCGCGACCGTCCTCTTCCAGGGCGTGAAGAACGCCCGCCTGACCGGCCGCGGCTTCATCAACTCGACCTCCGGGGGCGGGGCGTTGGTGGAGAACAGCGAGAACATCCGCATCGAGGGCGTCACGATGCTGAACCCGAACGGGTACGCCACCCAGCTCGGCAACAGCAAGAACGTCCACATCGAGGGCCTGCGCTCGTTCAGTTCGAAGGGCTGGGGCGACGGCATCGACGTCTTCTGCAGCGAGAACGTCGTCATCGACGGCGTCTTCATGCGCAACTCCGACGACTGCATAGCGATCTACGCGCACCGCTGGAACTACTACGGCGACACCCGCAACGTCACCGTGAAGAACGCGACCCTGTGGGCGGACGTCGCGCACCCCATCAACGTCGGCACACACGGCAACACCGACAACCCCGAAGTCATCGAGAACCTGCGCTTCCAGAACATCGACATCTGCGACCACCGCGAACCGCAGATGAACTACCAGGGCTGCATCGCCCTCAACCCCGGCGACTCCAACCTGATCCGCAACGTCCGCGCCGAGGACATCCGGATCGAGAACTTCCGCTGGGGCCAGGTCATCTACATGAAGGTCATGTACAACACGAAGTACAACACCTCCGTCGGCCGGGGCATCGAGAACGTCTACATCAAGAACCTCACCTACACCGGCACCAACGCCAAGCCGTCGCTGTTCCTCGGCTACGACGCCGAACACGCCGTGAAGAACGTGACGTTCGAGAACCTGGTGATCAACGGCCAGACCATCGCCGACTCGATGAAGAAGCCGGGCTGGTACTACACCACCGACGTCGTGCAGTGGTTCGCCAACGAGCACGTCATCAACCTGAAGTTCATCACCACTGCGGAAGCGCAGGCCCAGCAGTGAGCCCCATCAGCCGCCGCGGACTGCTGAGCTCGTCCGCAGCCCTGTTCCTCGCCGCCGGGACGAGCACCCTGACCGTCCCGGCGGCGAGCGCCAACACCCGTACGCCCCACAGTGGTTCACAGATCGCCCACCCCGGCCTGCTGCACACCGCCGACGACCTGGCCCGCATGAAGGCCGCCGTCGCGGCCAAGCAATCCCCGGTCTACGACGGCTACTTGGCGCTCGCCGCGCACGCCCGCTCGCAGAGCACGTACGCCGTCCAGAACACCGGCCAGATCACCTCCTGGGGCCGGGGCCCCACCAACTTCCAGAACCAGGCCGTCGCCGACTCGGCCGCCGCCTACCAGAACGCGCTGCTCTGGGCGGTCACCGGCGACCGCGCCCACGCCGACAAGGCCCGCGACATCCTCAACGCCTGGTCCGCCTCGCTGACGATCGTCACCGGCGCCGACGGCCCGCTCGGCGCCGGGCTCCAGGGCTTCAAGTTCGCGAACGCCGCCGAACTCCTGCGCCACACCGGCTACGACGGCTGGACGGACGCCGAAATCGCGCGCTGCGAACGGTCGTTCCTCGACGTCTGGTACCCCGCGGTCTCCGGCTACATGCTGTACGCCAACGGCAACTGGGACCTGACGGCCATTCAGACGATCCTGGCCATCGGGGTGTTCTGCGACGAGCCCACCCTCGTCGAGGACGCCCTGCGCTTCGCGGCGGCCGGCGCCGGCAACGGCAGCGTCGCCCACCGCGTCGTCCAACTGGACGGCCAGGGCCAGGAGTCGGGCCGCGACCAGGGCCACGAGCAGCTCGCCGTCGGCCTCATGGGCGACATCGCGCAGGTCGCCTGGAACCAGGGCGTCGACCTGTGGGGCTTCGACGGCAACCGCATCCTCGCCAACGCCGAGTACGCGGCCCGCTACAACCTCGGCGGCGACATCCCCTTCACCCCCGACCTCGACCGCACCGGCAAGTACATCAAACAGACGGTCTCCGCGATCGGCCGCGGCAACCTGCCGCCGATCTACGAGATGTACCTCGCGCACTACCAGGGCGTACGCGGGATCGAGGCGCCGAACGTCCGGGCGGCCGTCTTCCGGGGCGCGAACGGCGCCCGCGCGGTCGAGGGCAGCAACGACGACCTCCCCAGCTGGGGGACCTTCGCCTACGCCGGTACGACGGCCCCCGCGCCGACGGCTCCCGCGCCCCCGGCCGGGCTCACCGCCGTGGGGGAGGAGCGCGCGGTCGAGCTGGCCTGGCTGCCCTCTGTTGGTGCAAGCGGTTACACCATCCGGCGCGCCACCCACCCCGCCGGCCCCTACACGGTGCTCGCGACCGGCGTGAGCGCACCGGAGTACACCGACACCGCCGTCCGGCCCGGCAGGGCCTACCACTACACCGTCAGCGCCTCCAACGCCCTCGGGGAGAGCGGGAGTTCGGCGGCCGTCGCCGCCAACGCCGGGCTGCCCGGGCCCTGGACGAGCGGGGACGTCGGGGCGGTGCGGATCCCCGGCTCGACCGCGTACGACGGGGAACGGTTCGTGCTGGAGGCGTCGGGCACCGCCGACACCCACCAGTTCGCCCACCTCCCGCTGCGCGGCGACGGATCGGTGACCGCGCGGATCGTGTGGCCGCTCAGCTCGCAGTACTCCAGGATCGGCGTCACGCTCCGGAACGAAGCCGACCCCGACGCGGCCCACGCCTCCATGCTGATCCAGGGACTGCCCCTGCACACCTGGAGCGGCGTGTGGAGCGTACGCCCCACCAAGGGCGCGCCCGTTTCAGCAACCGGTTCCACCCCCGTTCCGCCCACCCAGCAGGAGGCGATCACCACCAAGGCCGCCTTCCCTCTCGCCAACCTCGGCGCGCTCCCCGAGTCGGCGACCCCGCTCGAAGCGCCGTACGTCGAGGGCGCGGGCGACGGATACCGGCTGCGCGCCCCCTACTGGGTACGGGTGACCCGCACGGGCCGCCGCTGCACCGGAGCGATCTCCCCGGACGGCGTCCACTGGACCGAAGTCGGCTCCACGGAGATCGAGTTGGGCCGCACGGTCCGCGCGGGACTCACCCTCACCTCCTGCCTGGGCGTCGACGCGCCGTACGCCGAGACCGGGACCGGCGCCTTCGACAACGTCACCGTGACGGACGGCTCCGGAACCCTCTGGCGCACCCCGCGACCCACCCGCACCGCCACCGACCTCACCTCCGGGCCGAACGGCCTCACCTGGACCGACCCCGACCTGTCCGCCCGGTACACCGTCCTGCGCGCACCCCGCCCCGGCGGCCCCTTCCGGGCCGTCGCCACCGACGTCGGACCCGTCGGCTTCGGCACCCGCATCCGCTGGACCGACCCGACCGCCGACCCCGGCACGACGTACCACTACGCCGTCGCCAAGACCAACTCCACCGGAACCGGGCCCTGTTCGGCGACCGTGGCGGCCCGTGTCGCGGCGGCGCCCGCACCGATCGTCCCGGTCCCGCCGAGCCGGGTCCCCGCCCCCTGGACCGCCGCCGACCTCGGCGACACCGTCACCGACCGGTCCGCGTTCGGCACGCTCGGGGTCGTCGCGATCCTCACCCCCGGCAGCACCACGTACACGGACGACACCTTCACCGTACGCGGCGCGGGCGTCGACCTCAGCGCCAACAACCAAGGGATGACAGGCCAGTTCGTACGGCGACAGGTCAGCGGGGACTGCACGGTCACCGCGCGGCTGCTGTCCCGGGAGGGCGCCACCGCCGACCGGGTCGGGCTGCTGATGAGCAAGTCCGCGAACCCCTTCGACCTCGCCGCCGGTCTCGTCGTGACCGGCGGGAGCACCGCGCAGCTCATGCTGCGCCCCACGGTCGCCGGAGCCTCCGCGTTCACCGGCGCGACGGCCGTCCAACTCCCCACCCTGCTACGGCTGAAGCGCACGGGAACCGCTTTCGCCGCAGCCGTCTCCACCGACGACGGCGCCACCTGGACCACCCTCGCCGAGGGCGCGGTCCCGCTCTTCGGTGACGCCCCCTATCACGTGGGCCTGGTGGTCTGCTCGCGCAGCCAACTCGCCCTCGCCACCGCACAGTTCACCGAGGTGATCGTCACCTCCGACTAGACGGGAGCCCCACCCCCATGAGCCGCACTCCCCAACTCCCCAGCCGCCGCACCCTGTTGAAAACGGCGGGCGGCCTCGGCGCCGCCCTCGCGCTCGGCGGGGCGGCCTCCGCGCTGACCCCCACCACCGCGGATGCCGCCCCGGCGACCTTCACCCACCCCGGCATGCTCCACAACGCCGGTGACATCAACCGCGCCAAGGTCCGCGTCGCCGCGGGCACCGACCCCTGGCTGGCCGGCTGGAAGAGGCTGACCGCCAACTCCCACTCCGCCTCCACCTGGACGAACCGGGCCACCGCCACCATCGTCCGCGGCGGCACCGGCGAGAACTACCCCCAGCTGTACAACGACATCGCCGCCGCCTACCAGAACGCCCTGCGCTGGCGGGTCGCCGGCACCGAGGCCAACGCGGCCTGCGCCGCGAACATCCTCAACGCCTGGTCGAAGACGCTGACTTCGGTCACCGGCAACGCGGACCGCTTCCTCGCCGCCGGCATCTACGGCTGGGAGTTCGCCAACGCCTGCGAACTCATGCGCGGCTACCCGGGGTTCGACCTCGCCGCCGCCCAGGAGATGCTGGTGCGGGTCTTCTACCCCCTCAACAACCAGTTCCTGACCGGCCACAACGACGCCTGCATCACCAACTACTGGGCCAACTGGGACCTCTGCAACATGGGTTCCGTCATGGCCATCGGCATCCTCAACGACGACGCGGCCAAGTACGACCAGGCCGTCACCTACTTCAAGTCCGGCGCGGGCAACGGCTCCATCAAGAACGCCGTGCCCTTCCTCCACACCGACTCCGACGGCTACGCGCTCGGCCAGTGGCAGGAGTCCGGCCGCGACCAGGGCCATACCGTCATGGGCATGGGCCAGATGGGCGCGATCTGCGAGATGGCCTGGAACCAGGGCGACGACCTGTACTCGTACGACGACCGCCGGTTCTTCAAGGCCGCGCAGTACGTCGCCAAGTACAACCTCGGCCTCGACGTCCCCTTCACGACGTACACCTGGGGTACGGGGCAGAACTGCGCCCGGCAGTCCCAGACGGTCGTCTCCGCGACGGCCCGGGGCCAGGCCCGCCCGGTCTGGGCGCAGCTGCACTTCCACTACAACCGGAGGCTGAACCTCGACGACAAGTACATCGCCCAGATCTACGCCACCGTCGCCCCCGAGGGCGGCGGCGGGGACTACGGGACTACGAGCGGAGGCTTCGACCAGCTCGGCTTCGGCACCCTGATGTACGCCAAATAGCCCCCTGAACGGCTCGTGCACCGGAATACCGGGCGCCTTCGTGGTGCTCTGGTACTACCGGTGCACGAGTGCGGCGAAGGGCTGGTGGCGAATGAGGCCGGTGGTCAAGACCCCTTACGGCGATGTACGCGGCAGGTATGAGAACGGCATCTCGGTCTTCCGGGGTATCCCGTACGCGGCGCCCCCCTTCGGGGCCCTGCGGTTCAGGCCCCCGGTGCCGCCCGAGCCGTGGAGCGGCGTCCGGGACGCCGGGGAGTTCGGTCCCACGGCGCCGAAACCCCCGTACTCCGAAGCCTTCGCGCAGTTCCTGTCCGACCCCGACATCCCGGGGGACGACTGCCTCAATCTCAACATCTGGACGCCCGAGCCCGGCCCAGGTGCCCGGCTGCCGGTCGTCGTCTGGTTCCACGGGGGCGCGCTGACCAGGGGGTCTTCCGCCGTTCCGGTGTACGACGGGACGTCGTTCGCGCGGGACGGGATCGTGTTCGTGTCCCTCAACCACCGGCTCGGCGTCGAGGGCTACGGCCTCTTCCCGGACGCCCCCGCCAACCCCGGACTGCGCGACCAGCTCGCCGCCCTCCAGTGGGTGCACGACGCGATCGGCGCGTTCGGCGGCGACCCCGACCGCGTCACCCTGATGGGCCAGTCGGCCGGCGCGATCAGCATCGGCGCCCTCATCGCCGTACCGCAGGCGCAGGGCCTGTTCCGGCGGGCCGTGCTCCAGAGCGGGGCGCCCGAGGCGTCCGACCGGGACAAGGTGCGGCGGATGGTGCGCCGGATGGCGAACCGGCTGAAGGTCCCGGCGACCGCCGAGGCGTTCGCGGCCGTCGACCGCGAGCTGCTGCTGCGCACGCAGTACGAGGTCGGGCGGCTCTCCAGCCCCGTCCTCGGCGGGCCCGCGTTCGGGATCGTCACCGACGGCGACCTCGTGCCCCGCGACCCGCTCCAGGCGCTGACCGACGGCGACGTCGCCCGTGACGTGGACCTGCTCGTCGGCTGGACCAGCGACGAGTACCGGCTCTGGCTCGTCCCCGGCGGGCTCGTCGAGCGCGTCGACCGGCTCGGACCCGTCGCCCTCGCGGGGGCCATGGCCCGCTGCCACTGTGGCTCCGAGGTACCACGGGGCTACCGGGCCCTCCACCCGGACGCCGGGCCCGCCGAGGTCGTCGGCCAGATGGTCACCGACCACATGCTCCGCCGCCCCCTGCACCGCCTCGCGGACTCCCGCCCAGGTACGTCATACCTGTACGAGTTCGCCTGGCCCTCCGGACGCCCCGGACTCGGCGCCTGTCACTCCCTCGAACTCGGCTTCGTCTTCGACGCCGGCCACTCGCCGGACTCCGTGAAGCTCGCGGGAGGAAACCCGCCGAAGACGCTTGCCGTGGAGATGCACGGAGCGTGGACGCGGTTCGTGAAGACCGGCGACCCCGGCTGGGAGGCGTGGGACGCGACCCACCCGGTGCGGGTCTTCGGCGACGGGGAGACCCGGACGGTGCCCGGCCTGCGAGACGCCGATCTCGCACTGTGGGACGTCGAGCCGGCCGTACCGCACCAGGCGGAAGCCGTTGTGCAACCGCTTCCCGCACGTTCTCTGCGGGGGACCGAGCTGCGGTCGGTGGTACGGAGGCTGCGGCGGACGGGGTCCGGCAAAGCGGGGTAACCGGTTACAGCCCGTTACTGCAAACCTTTCGGCGGCTTCACCGAGTCCCGGACGACCACATGCGTCCCCAGCAGCAGATGCTCGTCCGACGCGCCCGGCGCGCGCCCCAGGGCCGTGCGCACGGCGACGCGGCCCAGCTCCTCGTACGGCACGTGGACCGTCGTCAGCGCCGGGTACAGGTCACGGGCGTACGGGATGTCGTCGTACCCGGCGAGCGAGACGTCGTCCGGGACCTTCAGGCCCGCCTCGTGCAGGGCCGTCAGCGCGCCCGCCGCGACCATGTCCGTCGCCGCGACGACCGCCGTGAAGTCGAGGCCGTCCGCGAGGGCCCGGCGCATCAGGCGGTGGCCCGAGTCGCGGGTGAAGTCGCCGTGCAGGACGAGCGCCGGGTCGACCTCGACGCCGCGTGCCCGGTGCGCGCTGCTGTAACCGCGTTCCCGGCCCTGCGCCGTCGTGTGGTCCGGGCGGCCCCCGAGGAACAGCACCCGGGTGTGGCCCTGCGCAAGGACGTGGGCGACCAGGGCGTGGGCGCCGGACTCGTTGTCGTACTCGATGACCGTGACCGGCGCGCCCGGGTTCAGCGGGGGGCGCCCGCACAGCACCAGGCGCGAGCCCGCCGAGGCCAGCGAGTCGGCCATGCGCGTGGTGCGTTCCCGGTACTCCGGGGTGTCCGCCGTGCCGCCCACGAGGATGACGGCGGCGGCCCGCTGCGCCCGCATCATCTCCACGAACTCGGTCTCCTGGCGTACGTCGCCCTCCGTGCCGCACACCAGGCACAGGTGGCCGTGGCGCGCGGCCTCGCGCTCCACGCCGTACGCCATCAGCGCGAACGACGGGCCGGTGATGTCCTCCAGGACGAACGCGAGCGTGGGGGTGCCGACCCCGGCGACCGCCTTCGCGCGCGCGTCGGCGACGTAGTCCAGGTCCCGTACCGCGCGCATCACCCGCCCGCGCGTCTCCGCGCTCACCGGGTACACCCCGCCCAGCACCCGCGACACGGTCGCCGCCGACACCCCGGCGCGGGCCGCGACGTCCCGGATCGTGCTGCGCTCCCCGCTCTTCCTGGTCATGTTCCGCCCCTCTTCGCCCCGTGCTGCGCCCCGTGAGACCGGTGGAAACCCACGCAGTAACCGCTTTCCGCCGGGGGTCGGTCCGCGTCCCCGCGCAACTGCGGAAACAGTTCGGGTAAACGGTTCCCAGCGGGGAGGCTAGCAGCGTGCGAGGGGGCGGGCGCGAGCCGGCGGGCGACCTGGGCCGGGGCGTTCCGCCCGCCCACGCCGACGGGGCGCCACCGCGCCCGCCCCGGCTAGTCCGCCAGCGTCTTCGCGATCGACGCGATGGCCTCCGGGCCGACCCGGCAGCAGCCGCCGATCAGGCGGGCGCCCGCGGTGCGCCAGCCCTCGACCTCCTCCGGCGCGAACGAGGAACTCCCCGTCCAGGCGCGGGCGTTCGCGTCCCAGCCTTCGCCGCTGTTCGGGTAGACGACCACCGGCTTGCCGGTCACGCGGGCCGCGATCTCCACGGCCCTCGTCGCGTCGCCGGGCGCGCAGCAGTTGACGCCGACCGCGACGATCTCGTCGACGTCCGCCGCCAGGGCGAACGCCTCCTCCAGGGGCTGTCCGGCGCGCGTGCGGTCGCCCTCGACGCTGTACGAGAGCCAGGCGGGGACCCCGAGGCCGCGCACGACCTCCAGGAGGGCCTCGGCCTCGTCGGCGTCCGGGACGGTCTCCAGGGCCAGGACGTCGGGGGCCGCGGCGGCCAGCGTCTCGATGCGGGGGCGGTGGAAGGCGGCGAGTTCGGCGACGGTGAGGCCGTAGCGGCCCCGGTACTCGGAGCCGTCGGCGAGCATGGCGCCGTACGGGCCGACCGAGGCGGCTACGTAGAGGGGGCGCCCGGCATCGGCCCGCCGTGCCGCTTCCCGCGCCAACTCCACGCTCAGCGTGAGGAGTTCGCTCGCCCTCTCCCGCTCGATGCCCCGCTTCGCGAACCCCTCGTACGTCGCCTGGTAACTCGACGTGATCGCGACGTCCGCCCCCGCGAGGAAGTACGCGAGGTGCGCCCGCGTGATCGCCTCCGGCAGCTCCGCGAGGAGCCGCGCCGACCACAGCTCGTCGCTCAAGTCGTGCCCGGCGGACTCCAGTTGGTTGGACATGCCGCCGTCGAGGACGAGGGAACCGGCGGCGAGGGCCTCGGTGAGGAGCGGGGAGGGCGTTTCGCTGGTCATGCCCCGACGCTAGTCGACACGGCGCGGGCGGGCCGATTGTGTCCAGTTCGTGAACGGACTGCCCACGATGTGGGATACGGGGATACGATCACGCCCCCTCGTCCCGAAACCGCCCCTGGAACCACGATGACCTCCGCCAGCACCCCCGAAGCTCCCGCAGAAACCGCTCCCCGTCCGGCGTCCCCGCGCCGCACCTTCGGCCTCACCGCCGCCACCGCCCTCGTCATGGGCAACATCATCGGCGGCGGCATCTTCGCGCTCCCCGCCGCCGTCGCCCCCTACGGCACCCTCAGCCTCCTCGCCTTCGTCGTCCTGTCCGTCGCCGCCGTCCTGCTCGCGCTGCTCTTCGGCAAGCTGGCGAAGCGCAGCCCCGTCACCGGCGGCCTGTACGTCTATCCGCGCGACGCGTTCGGCCCGTTCGCCGGGTTCCTGTCGGCGTGGTCGTACTGGACGATGTGCTGGGTCTCCATCGCCGCGCTGGCCGTCGCGGTCGTCGGCTACGTCGACGTCCTGATCCCGCTGCACGGCAACCACGCGCTGGAGGGGCTCGTGGCGCTGCTCGCGCTGTGGCTGCCGGCCGCCGCGAACTTCGCGGGGACGCGCTGGGTCGGCACGGTCCAGATCGTGTCCACGGTGCTGAAGTTCGTCCCGCTGCTCCTCGTCGCGACGATCGGCCTCTTCTTCGTCGACACGGACAACTTCGGCCCGTTCAACGCGACCGGCGACAGCGTCCCGGGCGCGCTCGCCGCCTCCGCCGCCCTGCTCCTGTACAGCTTCCTCGGCGTCGAGTCGGCCGCCGTCAGCGCGGGCGAGGTCGACAACCCGGAGCGCAATGTGGGCCGCGCGAGCGTACTCGGCACGCTGGCCTCGGCGTTGGTGTACATCCTCGGCACGGTCGCCGTCTTCGGCCTCGTCCCGCACGCCCAACTCGTCGAGTCCGGGGCCCCGTTCGCCGACGCGGTGAACGCCATCACCGGCGGCACCTGGGGCGGCACCGCCATCGCGCTGGTCGCCGTCGCCTCCATCGTCGGCTGCCTCAACGGCTGGATCCTCCTCGCGGCACAGATGCCGTACGCGGCGGCCCGGGACGGCCTGTTCCCGAAGCCGTTCGCGAAGGTCGGCAAGGGCGGCGTCCCCGGCTTCGGCGTGTGGGCGGTCGCCGTGCTCGGCACCGCGCTGATCGGCCTCAACTACACGGCGGGACCGGACACCACGTTCCGGGTCCTCGTGCTCATCACGACGTTCACCGGCTGCGTGCCCTATCTCCTGTCCGCCGCCGCCCAGTTGTACTGGCTGGCGCGCGGCACGCGCGAGCGCGTACGCCCCGCCGGGCTCGTCCGCGACCTGCTCGTCGCCGGGCTGTCGTTCGGGTTCTCGTTCTGGCTGATCGCCGGGGCGGGCTACGCGGCCGTGTACCAGGGCGCGTTGTTCCTGTTCGCGGGAATCCCGGTGTACGTCTGGCTGAAGGGACGCCAGGAGGGGCCTGAGACGCAGGAGTAGACCGCCCCGAAAGCCCTGGCCGAAAGTCTTCGAAAAAAGTTTTAGAAAACGCTTTCTCCCGAGTCACGTCAGACCCGTTGACCTCGTCGTAACGCGCACTTACCTTTTCGCCGTTCGGAATGTCACGTTCTGTTCGCAGTGTCGAACACCGCTCGTGAGGTGCGCCCCCACATGAACCCCCTCGTCCTCCACCGCGCTGACCCCCAGGCGCTCCGGCACACGGACGGCCACTACTACTTCACGGCGACCCACCCCCAGTACGACCGCATCGTCCTGCGCCGCTCCCGCACCCTCGAAGGTCTCGCCGAGGCCCCCGAGTCGGTGATCTGGAACGCCCACCCCACGGGCGACATGGCCGCCCATATTTGGGCCCCGGAACTCCACCGGGTCGACGGCGCCTGGTACGTGTACTTCGCCGCCGCCCCCGCCGAGGACGAGTGGAGGATCCGCATCTGGGTCCTGGAGAACCCGAACGACGACCCCTTCGAGGGGAGTTGGACGGAGAAGGGCCGCGTCGAGACGGAGTGGGACACCTTCTCGCTCGACGCGACCACGTTCGTACACAAAGGAGTCCAGTACCTGGCCTGGGCCCAGGCGGACCCCACCCGCGAGGGCCACAACACGGCGATCCTGCTCTCCGCGATGGCCAACCCCTGGACCCTGACGAGCCCTCAGACTGTCCTGTCCGCACCGGAGTTGGAGTGGGAGTGCCGGGGCCACAAGGTGAACGAGGGCCCGTACGTCATCACGAGGGACGGCCGTATCCACCTCACCTACTCCGCGAGCGCCACCGACCACCACTACTGCGTCGGCCTCCTCACCGCCGACGCGGAAGCCGACCTGCTCGACCCGGCTGTCTGGACGAAGTCCCCGCTCCCGGTCCTCGCCACCAGCGAGGCGAACGGCGTCTACGGCCCCGGCCACAACTCGTTCACGGTCGCCGAGGACGGCGAGACGGACGTGATCCTCTACCACGCCCGCTCCTACAAGGAGATCGACGGCGACCCCCTGGACGACCCCAACCGCCACACCCGCATGCAGCCGTTCGGCTGGAACCCGGACGGCACACCGGACTTCGGCGTCCCCAGCGCCGACACCGCTAAGGAGAGTGCGTGAGATGAGACGTGTGTACGCGATCCTGATCGCCCTCTGTACGGCCCTGGCCGGCGCTCTGGCCCTGGCCGGTCCCGCCCAGGCCGCACCCCAGACGCTCCCCAACGGCGTCCAGTTCACCGACACTTCGGGCAACGCCGTGCACGCCCACGGCGGCGGTGTCATCAAGGTCGGCTCCTACTACTACTGGTTCGGCGAGGACCGCAACGCCGACAACACCTTCCGCTCGGTGGACGCCTACCGCTCGACCGACCTGAAGACGTGGGAGTTCCGCAACCGCGTCCTGACCCAGTCCAGCGCCTCCGAACTGGGCACGGCGTACATCGAGCGCCCGAAGGTCATCTACAACGCGTCCACCGGCAAGTTCGTGATGTGGATGCACAAGGAGAACGGCGTCGACTACGGCGAGGCCCGCGCGGCGGTCGCCGTGTCCGACACGGTCGACGGCAACTACAGCTACCAGGGCAGCTTCCGCCCCCTCGGCCAGCACATGTCGCGTGACATCACGGCGTTCGTCGACACCGACGGCACCGGCTACATGGTCTCGGCGGCGAACGAGAACTACGACCTCCACATCTACCGGCTGACGGCCGACTACACCGGCATCGCGAGCCTCGTCGCCAACCCGTGGGCCGGCGGCCACCGCGAGGCCCCGGCCCTCTTCAAGCGCAACGGCGTCTACTTCATGCTGACTTCGGGCGCCACCGGCTGGAGCCCCAACCAGCAGCAGTACGCCACCGCGACGAACCTCGCCGGTCCCTGGTCCGCGATGACGAACGTCGGCGACTCGACGGCGTACGGCTCGCAGACCGCGTACGTCCTGCCGATCCAGGGGACTTCGGGCACCTCGTACCTCTACATGGGCGACCGGTGGGGCAACTCCTTCGGCGGCAAGGTCAACGACTCCCGTTACGTGTGGCTGCCGTTGACGTTCCCGAGCAACACCTCGATGTCGATGTCGTGGTCCCCGGAGATCACCGTGGACACCGCCGCAGGGACCGTCTCCGGGATCAGCGCCACCTACAACACCCTGGTCGCGCGGCACAGTTCGAAGTGCGCCGACGTCGCGAACCAGTCCCTGGCGACCGGCGCCGCGATCAGCCAGTACACCTGCAACAGCGGCGGCAACCAGAAGTGGTGGTTCAAGGACCTCGGCACCGGCTACTACCAACTGATCGGCCGCCAGAGCTCGTTGTGCCTCCAGGAGAACGCGAGCAGCGTCACCCAGGAGAACTGCGGCAGCGCGACGACCCAGCAGTGGAGCGTCACCGCCTCCGGCAGCTACTGGCTCGTGAAGTCCCGCGCGAGCGGCGAGTGCCTCGACGTGAACGGGGCGTCGACCGCCAACTCGGCGGCGGTCATCACGTACACGTGCAACGGCGCCACCAACCAGCAGTGGACGCGCGGTAGTTGACGCAGCCGGGAGGGTCCGGAGCCGCGCGGCTCCGGACCCTCTCTCCGCTAGGCCAGCAGGTCGATCGCGTCGATCGCCGTGCCCGCGCTCAGGAACCCGGTCGACCCCGACCCGCTCACCACGTTGATCTTCAGCGTGTTGTACTGGCCGGTGTCGGTGAGCCACGCGCTCGCCGGGACGTTGTACGTGAACGTGTAGTTGTTCCCCCGGTACGACCCGTTCGTCAGCGACCGCGTGCTCGGCTGGGTGGGCGGCGTGGGGATCGGCGACGTCCAGGAGTCGTTGACGACGACCTGCGGACGGCCGTTCGCGTAGGCGGTGGTGACCCCGATCCGCAGCGTGTGCGCGGCGGCGGCCTGCGCGGCCGTCAGCTTGAAGTACACGATCAGACCGGAGTTGACGTCCTTCCAGAGGTAGCAGGGGAACGCGGACGTCTCGTTGCCGCTGCCGATCACGACGTTCCCGGTCCACGCCGAGGCGCGGGTGTCGGAGGGGTGCGCGTACGTCATCAGGTCGGCGTTCTTGAACCCGCTCGGCGTGCCGTTCCAGTCGCCGACGCGCCAGATCGTCCCCGCGTTGGAGGGGTCGTTGGAGGACGGGATCGCGATGGAGTTGAGGGTGGTCGTCCCGCCGGCGGTGACGTTCACCGACTGCGTGTAGACGGCGAGTTCCCCCTTGAACACCGTCAACGTGTACGCCCCCGGCAGGACTTGCCCGATGGAGAAGAAGCCGTCCGAGGAGCGCACCGAACCCCAGTACTGGGCCGTGGAGTTGGCGAGGCCCACGGTGTACGGGTACGCCGTGTTGCGCCCGGTGATGCCGACGCCCGCGACCCGGCCCCGGCCGCCCGAGGCGACGTACCCGGAGATGCCGAGCGAGTCCGCCCAGGGCGTCGTCAGCGTGCCCGCGTACAGCGAGGAGGAGGGGGCGCCGCCGTCGGTGAGGGCGATGACGTACGGGCCCTGGAGGCCGAAGCGCTCGTTCTCCGTCTGGTTCTGGGCGTAGTGCAGGATCTCGTACAGGCCGCCGCCGTCCGCGCTCTGGTGGCGCAGCAGGGAGCGGTAGAAGGGGCCGCCGGACGCCTTCTCGTGGTTGGAGCGGACGATCCACAGGCCGACGCCGTTCGCGCTCCAGCCGACGTAGTTGTAGTCGATGACGCGCAGCTTCGAGTAGTGCTTCGAGCGGGTCTGGCCGTCGGACTTCCGGAAGACGTCCGACGCCTCGATGGTCGTCGGCGCGTAAGTGTAGGAATCCGGCTCGTCGTTGAGGAACAGGCCCGCCTTGACACGCAGGATGAAGCGGGTCGACGCGACCGAGGTGTCGGCGCGGTTGGTCCACAGGTAGATGTTGTTCTCGCCGCTGCGGGCCGCGTAGTAGTGCCGGAGCGTGCCGTAGGCCACCGAGACGAGGATCGTCGAGCCGGACTGC
>NZ_LIRL01000268.1:0-169 GCF_001419795.1 Streptomyces niveiscabiei | reverse complement strand
GGCGGCCAGAGGGCCCGCGAGGGCGGCGGTCCCGGCGGCGGCTGCGGCGCCGACGACGAAGGCACGGCGGCCGACTCCCGTCGCGGTGGCGGCTCTCGCGTTTTCGGACACGGTGTTTTCGGACATCTGGGGAGCCTCCTGTGGGGTGGGGGATCGAGATGCGGGGGGT
>NZ_LIRL01000267.1 GCF_001419795.1 Streptomyces niveiscabiei | reverse complement strand
AGCTGACGGATGCGGGTGCGGTTTTTGGCCGGGGCTTCCCCGGAGGGTGCCGCACCCGCTTCCGTCAGCTGGAGGCGAGGCTCAGCGCTTGGCGCCCTTCGGGGGCAGGAGGCGGGTCGCCACCCAGTCCTTGCCCGCGTTGACGCTCTTGGACTGCGACAGTCCGGCCGTCTGCGCGGCGTCGTTGATGTCGCTGGGCTCGATGTAGCCGTCCCGTCCGGTCTTCGGGGTGAGGAGCAGGATCGTCCCGGCCTCCTCCAGGTACCCGATGGCGTCGACGAGCGCGTCCGTGAGGTCGCCGTCCTCGTCACGGAACCAGAGGACGACGGCATCGGCCACGTCGTCGTAGTCCTCGTCCACCAATTCGGCGCCGGTGGCTTCCTCGATGGCCTCGCGGAGCTCCTGGTCTACGTCCTCGTCGTAGCCGATCTCCTGGACCACCTGGGCGGGCTGGAAACCCAGCCGTACGGCCAGGCTCGTCTCCGCGTGGTCCGCGGTCGCGCTCACGGTCTGCCTCCTGATCATGTTCTTTCGATGACAACTCGGCCACGCGTACGCGCGTGGTGTTGGCCGTAGTCCACACGGGCGGGGCGGATCGCGCAAGTACCCGGCGGTTCGGACCGCCTAAACGGTGACGATCCGGGCCGTGTCGCCGCAACTCCCGTCAAGGTTTCCATGGCAAAGGTGACACACACCACACCTTTCTGCCCTGTTTGCGCGTTTGGAAATCGCGTACCCGCAGAAGGTGACGTTTGACGCCCCGAGGTACACGATGGGGAACGGTGCAGCAGGCATCCCGAAACGTGCGGCTCCCGGGGTCTTCACGGCCCCTCGGCAGCCCTTCGACAGGTAAGGAACAGCGTGGCTTCCGGATCCGATCGCAATCCGATCATCATTGGCGGCCTTCCGAGTCAGGTTCCTGACTTCGACCCCGAGGAAACACGGGAGTGGCTCGACTCCCTCGACGCCGCCATCGACGAGCGGGGCCGCGAACGCGCCCGCTACCTGATGCTCAGGCTCATCGAGCGGGCCCGCGAGAAGCGCGTCGCCGTCCCCGAGATGCGCAGCACGGACTACGTCAACACGATCCCCACCAAGAGCGAGCCGTTCTTCCCGGGCAACGAGGAGATCGAGCGCCGTATCCTCAACGCGACCCGCTGGAACGCCGCGGTGATGGTCTCCCGCGCCCAGCGCCCCGGCATCGGCGTCGGCGGCCACATCGCGACGTTCGCGTCCTCCGCGTCCCTGTACGACGTCGGCTTCAACCACTTCTTCCGCGGCAAGGACGAGGGCGACGGCGGCGACCAGGTCTTCTTCCAGGGCCACGCCTCCCCCGGCATCTACGCCCGCGCGTTCCTCCTCGACCGCCTCTCCGAGCAGCACCTCGACGCGTTCCGCCAGGAGAAGTCCCGCGCCCCGTACGGCCTTTCCTCGTACCCGCACCCGCGCCTGATGCCGGACTTCTGGGAGTTCCCGACCGTCTCGATGGGGCTCGGCCCGATCGGCGCGATCTACCAGGCCCGCATGAACCGCTACATGCACGCCCGCGAGATCGCCGACACCTCGAAGTCCCACGTCTGGGCGTTCCTCGGCGACGGCGAGATGGACGAGCCGGAGTCGCTGGGCCAGTTGACGATCGCCGCCCGCGAGGGCCTCGACAACCTGACCTTCGTCGTCAACTGCAACCTCCAGCGCCTCGACGGACCCGTACGCGGCAACGGCAAGGTGATCCAGGAGCTGGAGTCCGTCTTCCGGGGCGCCGGCTGGAACGTCATCAAGCTGATCTGGGACCGCAGTTGGGACCCGCTGCTCGCGCAGGACCGCGACGGCATCCTCGTCAACCGGATGAACACGACGCCGGACGGCCAGTATCAGACGTACGCCACCGAGTCGGGCGCCTACATCCGCGACCACTTCTTCGGCGACGACCAGCGGCTGCGCGCGATGGTCGAGGGCATGTCCGACGACCAGATCCTGCACCTCGGGCGCGGCGGGCACGACCACAAGAAGATCTACGCCGCGTTCAAGGCGGCCGTCGAGCACAAGGGGCAGCCGACGGTCATCCTGGCGAAGACGGTCAAGGGCTGGACGCTCGGCCCCAACTTCGAGGGCCGCAACGCGACCCACCAGATGAAGAAGCTGACGGTCGCCGACCTCAAGGGCTTCCGCGACCGCCTCCATCTCCCCATCTCCGACCAGCAGTTGGAGTCCGGCCTGCCGCCGTACTACCACCCGGGGCGGGACTCGGAGGAGATCCAGTACATGCACGACCGGCGCAAGTCGCTGGGCGGGTACGTCCCGACGCGCGTCGTGCGCGCCAAGCCGCTCGCGCTGCCGGACGACAAGGCGTACGCGACCGTGAAGAAGGGCACCGGCCAGCAGTCCATCGCCACCACCATGGCGTTCGTCCGGCTGCTCAAGGACCTCATGCGGGACAAGGAGTTGGGCCGCCGCTTCGTGCTGATCGCGCCCGACGAGTACCGCACGTTCGGCATGGACTCCTTCTTCCCGAGCGCGAAGATCTACAACCCGCTGGGCCAGCAGTACGAGTCCGTCGACCGTGAACTCCTGCTCGCCTACAAGGAGTCGCCGACCGGCCAGATGCTGCACGACGGCATCTCCGAGGCGGGCTGCACCGCGTCCCTGATCGCGGCGGGCTCGGCGTACGCGACACACGGCGAACCGCTCATCCCGGTCTACGTCTTCTACTCCATGTTCGGATTCCAGCGCACCGGCGACCAGTTCTGGCAGATGTCGGACCAACTCGCCCGCGGATTCGTCCTCGGCGCGACCGCCGGGCGGACGACCCTGACCGGCGAGGGCCTCCAACACGCCGACGGCCACTCCCAGTTGCTCGCCTCGACCAACCCCGGGTGTGTCGCCTACGACCCCGCGTACGGCTACGAGATCGCCCACATCGTCCAGGACGGGCTCCGCCGTATGTACGGCCCCGACAGCGAGGACGTCTTCTACTACCTCACCGTCTACAACGAGCCCCTCCAGCACCCGGCGGAACCCTCCGACGTCGACGTCGACGGCATCCTCAAGGGCATCCACAAGGTGAGCGCGGGCACCACGGGCTCCTCCCCCGCCCAGATCCTCGCCTCCGGCGTCGCCGTCCCCTGGGCCCTCGAAGCGCAGCAGATCCTCGCCGACGAATGGGACGTCCGCGCCGACGTCTGGTCGGCCACCTCCTGGAACGAACTCCGCCGCGAGGCCGTCGACGTCGAACGCCGCAACCTCCTCCACCCCGAGGAGGACGCCCGCGTCCCCTACATCACCCGCAAACTCTCCGCCTCCGAAGGCCCCTTCATCGCCGTCTCCGACTGGATGCGCTCGGTCCCCGACCAGATCTCCCGCTGGATCCCCGGCACCTACCAGTCCCTCGGCGCGGACGGCTTCGGCTTCGCCGACACCCGCGGCGCCGCCCGCCGCTTCTTCCACATCGACGCCCAGTCCATCGTGCTGGCCGTCCTCACGGAACTGGCGAAGGAGGGGAAGGTGGACCGGTCGGCACTGAAGCAGGCGATCGAGCGGTACCAGCTCCTGGACGTGGCTGCGGCTGATCCCGGTGCGGCGGGGGGCGACGCGTAGAACTGAGCGGACACGCGGAACTCACCGGCCCCATAACGTGCCGGTGAGTTCCACGGCCATCTGGTGCCGGTGAGCCATGCGGGTACCGGTGAGCCATGAGGTGCCGTCCGCCGGAGAACGGTGTCAGCCGTCAACCCCTACATCCACCCGTTCCCCGACGCCCCGGCCAGCCACAGCACGGCCAGCAGCGTGTCCAGCCCGCCGAGAATCACCGCGACCAGCGGCGCCACAGCCCTGGACACCCACTTCCGCCCCATCGCCAGCCACCCGCACACCATGGCGACCGGCCCCAGCACAATCCCGAGCACGAAGAACCCGGCGACCGCGCACACCACCCCCACGATCCCGAGCGTCACACGATCCGGCCCACTCCGTGACCCCATCCGGCCACGCGAACGGGGGTACTTACGCGCCCCGTGCCCAAACCCCGACATGGTCAACTCCCTTGTCTGTGGGGTTGCTTCACTGGGACGGGTACCCGCCAGGGCCGGTTCATTCCTCAGCGCGACGCATCCGGCCGATGGCGGCGCGTCAGCACCATCGCGCACAACTCGGGCGCCCCTTCGAACGGAACGGTTTCCCCCACCGTCCGGTAGCCCCACTTCTCGTACAAGGCGCGCACCTTGTGGTGTGCCTTGTGCACCAGCAGAGTGATCCGCTCCTCCCGCCGGTCACCCAGCGGTTCCCGGTGGAAGGGGCGGGGTGACTGTCCCCCACCAGGCCGTGCCTTCGCCCAGCGGTGCTCCGTACGCGTAGCCGACGGGCTCGCCACGGTCGTAGCCGACAACGCAGGCGAAGCCCTCACGACTCAACCAGCTGTCGACGAACCCCGCGAACACATGCCCGTAGCGGACGAGGCGGAGACCGGGTGACGGCAACTGCTCATCCCTGCCGCCGGGCTCCCTCCGGCCACACGACGTCCACCGGCACCCCCGCTTCCCGTGCCTCCAACACGGTGTCTGCCGTCCCGCCCCCCTTCCCGCTCGGCGGCGCCCCGTCCCAGACGGCGACGATCCGGTCGGCACGCTGGATGAGAACGGTGTTGGCGGCCTCGTACGCGTGACGGTCGGCGGTCTCGTACGGCAGCACCAGAACCTCGTCGGCGGCTTCGAGGAGCCGGTCGAAGAGCGCCGCGTGATCGGGCTTGACCTTGGTCGCGCGGTAGTCCCGGGAGGGCACGACAACGATGAGGCGCCCGCCGAGGGCGAGGACGGCCTCGGCGAACAGGGAGTCGGCCCCCTTGGCGATGCACGAGACTCCGACCAGGCCACCGCTCTCGGCGTAGCCCTTGAGTACCCCGTCCAGCGCTTGCCGCACGAACGGCACGCTCGCCTCAGTCAGATCCATGTGCCCGGTCACCGCGATCGTGGTCATGCCTCTCCCTCAACTCGCCAGAACTTCACGGATTCTCGCCCGCGCCTCGCCCACCGCGTGTGACGCCGAACGCCCCACCGTGTACGGGTACAGCTTGCCGAGATGGTCGCGTACGCGGTCCGACCGGGTCCGGTGAGCGGCGTCGACGGCCTGGTGGGTGTGTTCGACCGCCGCTGCCACGTCCCCCGTCAGGAAATGGCACTCGGCCAGTCCGATCAGGTCGAGTGCATGGCTACGGCCTGCTCCGGGTCCACGCCTCGCCAACGCTCCCCTGATGTGCTCGGCGGCGGTTTCCGCGTGCTGCCTGGGATCGTCCCGGGCCATGTCCAGCAGACGGCCCCCGGTGACACCGGACAACTCGGCGTCGTCGAAGTACGCGATCCAGTAAGGCTCTTCGACCGGATCCGCGTCGGCAAGCGCCTCGGTGGCCTCTCCGGTCGCCCGGCGGAACGCCGATACGCGACCCATCGCCGCGTACGCCCATGCCTCACGCGTATGGAGCATGGCTCGTACTCGCGGCCCTGCTGTCCCGCTCGCACCCTTCTGCGCGAAGTGCACGAGTTCCAGGGCGTCTTGCGGGCGGTCCCGGCACAACATCTGCCGGGCCATGCCTGCCAGTACGTTCGCGCCGAACGCGGTGTCACCGGCTGCATGCGCAGCGCGCAGCGCCAACAGGTAGTAGTTCTGGGCGAGTTTCTGGAGACCGGAGTCCCACGTCATGGTCGCGGCGGTGCCACTCAGGTGCGCCATCACCTGGAAGAGGCTCCGTTCGATGTCCGGAGCCTGGTGCTCCTCCAGGTGGCCTGCCACCTCGTTGAGCTGTCCGATGACGGCCTTACGGCGCAGGCCGCCACCGAATCGGTGGTCCCAGGATCTGAATGCCCGTGCTGTTGCCGCAAGTTCACTCACCTCCCCTTGTCCGATACGACCTCGGCGACGCCCGGAGGCAGTCGCCGACGCGGACCGTGGGCTGAGCCAGCCCTCCAGCGAATCGAGAAGAGACGCTCCGGACAGCGTGGTGCCGGCCAGAGCGCCAATGGCGGCGCGGCGGTCCATGACGAGATCGCTCCTGGTCATATCGGCGGCCAGACGCAGGGTCGCTTCAGGACGCCACAGAACGTCATCGGACGACTGCGCGGCCGGGGGTGTCGGAGGGTCTGGCGTATCGGGCTGCTTCTCCCAGGGGCGGTCGGCAAGTCCGACCATGCGTCCGGGGATTCGCAGTCCGTCAGCGATCCGGCAGATCACGTCGAAACTGGTGACCTGCTGCTGCCCGCTGATGATCGTGGAGACCTTTCCCGGGGTGAGCCCGCAGGCTGCCGCGATGCGGTTCTGGGACAGGCCGCCCCACTTCTTGACGAGCGAGAAGACCGCAGCGAAATCGTGTTCCTGCAAGGCTCGCTTCAGGTCCTCTCGTTCGAGGATCTCAGGGGTCAGCGGGCCGGGGGTAGTGGTGTCCATGGGGCCAACTTCCGCAGGGAGCCTATGCGCTTCGTCGTGCCGTTCTGAACCGGAAACGAGTGTATTACCGCCTCGGTAACCCCTACCGGTCATACCTGAGAGGTCTTCACCGCGACGATCCTCGACTCGTCAGCACAGAACTCAGCGGCCTGGCAGGGCTCCTGAGCGATCGACGCCGTGAAGGAGTGTCAGCAGTTGGATTGCACAACCCCCTCCGAGTCCGACGACCGTCCGCCGGAGCCGCGCATGACGGTGCACGTGTTCACCGTCGACCGGTACGGCCACGTCACCCGCGACCTGGGCATCCGTACGGTGTCGGTCGAGCTGAACACCCCGCCTGAGCCGCTTCCCCTGAAGTTCCCGGCGTGCGCGTGCCCGCGTCACCGGACGGCCGTCACCGGCAAGGGAGTTGCCCAGCCGCCGACGGTCCACGCGGTACGCGCCGAGGCCGGCTGGTTCCTGGACCAGGCGTCCCTGCCTCGCCACCAGACGGTGGCCGGGTTCGGCCGGGACTTCGCCGCCTGCATCGCCGAGTTGATCCCACGGGTCGAGCGGGCCGCCCGGGAACAGGGCCGGGCGGCGACCATCGCGGCCCTCGTCGCCGACGCCCGGCACCAGCTCGGCGTCTGCCCGCAGCCCGGTCTGGTCGGCGAGGTGGCGAGGGTCAAGGGATTGGCGCGGTGCGTCGTGGCCTTGGGCGAGCACTACGACGTACTCGTCCAGGAGGCACGCACGTGAACAGGCGCCTGCTGACCGTCGCTTACCTGACGGTTCTGCTGACGCTGCTGGTGGCCCTGGCGTGGGGAATCGCCGACGCCGGGGGTACGTCGTGACTCCCGTCGTGCGCGGCACCGAGGTAGGGCCACGTCATACTCATCGATCCTCAACCAACCGGCAAAGAGGCACGAAGATGGCTCATCGCACTGCGACGCCCTGGGGACTCACCCGGATGAAGCCGTTCCCGCAGGAACCACGGCTTCCCGAACCGACGATCGTGCTCGACGCGGCGACGCAGACCGGTCGATACGTCGATGCGCACGGAATCCTGGCGCCTTTGCTGGACAGGCACAAGAAGTCCGGCACGAACACGGAGACCAAGCCCAAGACGAGCCTGGACGGCAATACGGATGAAGGAAGCGACCAGCAATCGGACACCGACTGATGTCTGAAGCGGAGGACGAGCCGGTGGTTCTGGTCGTCACCAAAGCGGACGACGTGACCGCCGATCTCGTCATCGAGGAACTGAACAGCCGCGGAACCGCCGTCGTGCGCCTCGATCCCGGAGATTTCCCCACCACCGTCACCATGAACGCCTGCCTGGGAAGTGAGGGGTATTCGGGCAGCCTGCGTACCGCGACCCGCACCGTAGAGCTGAGCCGCGTTCGGTCGGTGTACTGGCGGCGCCCCAGCCCCTACGCCGCTCCCTGCGGTCTGCCCGAGCAAGAGGCGCGTTGGTGCGCGGACCAGGCTCGCTACGGACTCGGCGGCCTCCTGGGAGCACTCTCGGAAGCTCACTACGTGAACCATCCCTGGCGCAACCGCGACGCCGAGCACAAACCCGCACAGCTGGTCACGGCCGGCCGGAGTGGGCTGGCGGTTCCCCCGACTCTGCTCACCAACGACACCGAACAGGCACGCCGGTTCGCGCGGAAACACGGCCCCGTCGTGTACAAACCCGTCCGGAACACCGACTTTCGCAGCAAGGATCGCCAGGCCCTGACCGTATGGGTCGAGGAGGTGAAACCGTCGAGTATCGATTCCGGCGTGGAGCAGACCACGCATCTGTTCCAGCGGCGCGTGAACAAAATCGCCGACGTCCGGCTGACCGCTGTGGGCGATCACCTGTTCGGCGTGCGTATCGACGGAGCACCGGGCCTGGACTGGCGTCGCGAATACGACGCGCTCTCCTATTCTCTCGTCGGGATTCCCTCCGATGTTTCCCAAGGCGTGCGAGCCTATCTGGACGCTTTCGGGCTGGTATTCGGAGCCTTCGACTTCGGAATCGACATGGACGGCCGGTACTGGTTCTACGAATGCAATCCGAATGGCCAATGGGCATGGTTCCCCGAGGAGATCACCGCCCAGTTCACCGCCGCTATCGCGGATCAGCTCCAGCATCCGGGACGAACGACATGACCTCCGATTCCAGCGCACTCCGCCGCGCCCTCGCCGACAGGCTCTACGACGACGGAGCCTTGACCGACCCCGCGTGGCGCGCGGCCGTCGAGGCGATTCCCCGGGAACTCTTCGTCGACACCGCGCTCTTCCGGCCGGTCGGAGCCACGTGGGAGCCTCTGCACCGAGCCAGGACGACGGAGGACGAATGGCTGCGTCTCGTCTGCTCCGACACCACCTGGGTGACTCAGGTGGACGGCATCGACGCAGCCGACACCACTGTGGCGCGGTCCGGGAACCCCACATCGTCATCGACTCTTCCCTCCCTGGTGATCCGCACCCTTGAGGCGGCCGACATCGAAGACGGCGACCGAGTCCTGGAGATCGGTACCGGAACCGGCTACTCCACGGCCGTCCTGTGCCACCGGCTGGGCGAGGAGAACGTCACCTCTGTCGAGTACGACCCCACACTGGCCGCCCACGCGGCCGAACACCTGCGCCGTGCCGGGTACGCCCCCACCCTGGTCACCGGTGACGGCCTGCAAGGGCACCAGGAAGGCGCCGGATACGACGCTGTCGTAGCGACGTGCGCCGTCCGGTCCATCCCCCGCCCGTGGCTGTGGCAACTGCGGGACGGCGGATCCATCACCACGACACTCAGCGGCTGGATGCTCGCCTCGGGCCTGATCCGCCTCACCCTGGACGACGAAGGGACGGCCACCGGCCGTTTCGAGCGGGACCACGTCTCCTACATGCTCGCCCGCCCCCACGAACGACCGCCTCGCCCCATGTTCCACCGGCTCTCCGGCGACGTCCGCACCACCCGAGCCGATCCAGGCGTCCTCCAGGACTGGACAGGACTGTTCGTCGCGCAACTGGCCGCCCCGTCCGCCGAGTTCTGGACTGCGGGCGCCAGCGGTGACGTCGTCCTGTCGGACGTGGCCACGGGGTCTCAGGCGTGGACCGACTCCGCGTCCGCAGAGGTACACCAGCACGGACCACTGCGCCTGTGGGACCAGGTCGAGGACGCCCTCAGGACCTGGCAGGCAGCGGGAGCACCCGATCAGACGGCGTTCGGCATGACGGTCACCGACGAGATCCAGACCGTCTGGCTCGGCGCTCCGGACGGACCGAGCTGGCTGCTCCCCGTCTGAGAGCCCTACAGCTCCGCCAGCAGTTCCGCCTTCTTCACCGAGAACTCCTCGTCCGTCACCAGCCCCGCCTGATGCAGCTCCCCCAGGTGCCGGATGCGTTCGGCGACGTCCGCCGGGTCCCGCCTGGCGGGCGCCGCCATCACGGCCGCCGGCCCCTTCTGGCCCCGTACGGCCGCCAGGACGGCCGCCGCGAACGGCAGCGACTCGTGGACCGGCCCGTACCCGAGCCCGAAGACGACCGCCGCCGGGTCCTGGTCGGGCTGCACGGCCGACGGCTCGCCCCGCAGCAGCCGCAGATGCCCCTCGAAGACCTCGGGCGAGCGCCACTCGACGCCGGTGAGGTCGGAGATCGCGAAGGACTGGTCGCCGGCCTTCCACTTCGCGGAGGACGCGCCGGTCCAGAACCAGCGGAAGCGGACGGTACGGCCGTCGAAGGACGCCTTGGCGTCGTACGCCTTGAAGGAGAGCGGCACCTCGGGCGCGTCCACGAGGAACCGTTCCGCCGGGCCCGAGTGCGTCAGCAGCCCCCGTACCTCCTCGGCGTAGTACTCCGCGAGGGCGTCCCGCTCGGCGGGCAGGACGAGCCGGTAGGGGTGGGAGCCCTCCTTGAGCTGGTCCTCGGCCGCCGCGAGCAGCGGATCGGCGCCTTCGCGCAGGTCGAGCCCGAGGACGACGGTCCCGCGCCTGCCCGGGGACAGGGACACGCTCTCGACCGCCGCGAGCGGGATACGCCGTTCGCCGAGCGCCGAGAACAGCTTCGGCGCCCGCATCCCCCGTTCGTAGCGGATGAGCACGGAGTCGGACCCGAACTCCCAGGCGGCATGCGAACCGGCCAGTACATCACCCATGCGGCTCATCGTATGCGGGACCCGCATCTTCGTCCCCTCCCTGCGCACACCGCAGTTCCTGCTGTTTCTACGCGCGTCCGGCCGTGGTAGTGGCGGACAAATCCGCCCGGCAGGCCGCGTCATCGTCGGCGCAGACCACCGATCGGTACGCGCCAGTCCCGATCTCGGCGAAGTTGCGCAGCGAGTCGGTGCCGGGCTCGAAGTACCCGGCGTGCCCGCGCGCCTTCTTCGCGGCCAGCCGCCGCGCCCCGAACCCCGCCGAGACGGGGTCCTCGCCGTGCCCGAACCCGCCGAGCTCCAGGTACGGCACGTCCTGGATCCAGTCGTCGGCGTCCCGCATCGCCCATACGCGCGCGGAGGTGTGCAGGTGGGACGCCTTCTCGACGCGCATCCCGGGGCTCCCGGCGACGGCTATGTCGGCGACCCGCGCGGGCAGCGCGTGCGCCGCGACGCCGCAGACGACGGAGCCGTAGCTGTGGCAGAACAGCGAGACCGGCGCCTTCCCGGGCAGCGCGCGCACCAGCGCGTTCAGGCGTACGGCGCCGTCCTCGGCGCGCCGCGCGGTCGCCGACTCGATGCCGAGCCCGGCGGGGGCGGTGTAGTCGGCCCACGCGATGACGGCCGTGGCGGTACGGGGGCCGGCGGCGCGCTCCGCGGCGTACAGGGCCTGCGCCATGCCGACGGGGGCCCGGTACTTGCTGACCGTCCGCTCGAAGGTCAGCAGGTCGGTGTCCACGCCGGGGACGACGACGGAGACCCGCGCGGCGCTCGTCAGGTCGCCGAACACCTCGGCGGCCCGGCCGCTGCCCTCGGGGTCGAAGGCGAGGATCTGCCGCCCGCCCGCGGACATCGCCTCGAAGCGGTGCATACGGCGGCCCGCCTCGCGCTGTCCGTCGGAGGTGAGCCGGGGGTCGTGCATGCGGGCGCGCTCGACGGCGGCGGCCTGGCCGAGCGCGATGCGGTTGGCGCGGTAGCGCAGCTTGACCGGGGCGCCGTTCATGTTGCCGACGGCCAGCGGGTAGGTGTGCGCGAGGGCGTTGCGCTCGGGAGCGGTGAGCGCGGCGAAGAAGCGGGCCAGTCGCGTGGGCGCCTGGTCGGGGTCCGGGAGGCTGCGGCCGTCGAGGAAGCCGTGCCGCCAGGCGGCGACGGAGGCTTCGAGGGCGCTGTCGGAACGCTGGGGGCGCAGAGCGGTCCAGCCGGTCGTCGACAGCATCACGAAGACCACGGCCAGCGCGAGCAGTGCGCGCCAGACGCCGATCTGGGGAGAGGGGTCGAAGGAAGTCACTGGGAGGACACACTAGGAGAACGGAAGGGTCTCGGGGGTCCCGAGTGACAGGGATCACGTTTTGGTGACTGACCGTGTGGGAAACGGTTCGGACAGCCAACTCGGGCCCGCCGTCAGCCCTTTCGCCAGGCGCCTATCAGCTCCGGACCCACCTGATCGAGGTACAGCCCGGTCCGCTCCCGCATCGCCGCGAGGTCCGTCTCCTTCTCCCCGGCCCAGCCGCGCTCCGCGACCCGGATCACCCCGCTGAACAGCGCGACGACCAGACGCGGCCGGGGGTCGGTGGCGAGGCTGGTCCCCTCGCGCTCCGCGATGATCCCCGCGATGTGCTCCTCCAGCTCCGCCGAGCGCCGCAGATGCGCGGCGAGCAGGGCGGGCGTCTCCTCGATCGTGCGGTAGCCGTGCGTGTACAGCTCCATCGGTACGACGCGTTCGATCGCCTCGTCCATCGTGCCGAGGCTCTCCTTGAGGGCCTCGCGCATCGCCTCGAAGGGGTGCTCGTGGGGCGGGCGCTCCACCAGGCACGCCACGAAGTGCTCCTCCGCGAGGCTCGGGACGAAGAGGGCGACCTCCTCCTTGCTCGCGAAGTAGCGGAAGAAGGTCCGCTGCGAGACCTCGACGGCGTCCACGATCTCGTCGACGGTCGTGCGTTCGAAACCCTGGGTCGTGAAGAGCGTGAGCGCGGCTCTGACCAGGGCGTCTCTCGTGTGTTGCTTCTTGCGTTCGCGCAGGGTTCTCATGCGTGTCAGTCACCAGCTTGTGAATTGGTTCGTCAATTGTCAGTGGCTGTCACTAGCGTAGAAGGCATGACTAGTCAGACCACCCTTGAAGCGGCGGGCCACGGGGACGGGGCGCCATCGGCCCCGGCGGGCTCGCCGCCCGGCGCGGGGCTGCGCGGGCATCCCTGGTTCACGCTGATCACCGTCGCGGTCGGGGTCATGATGGTCGCCCTGGACGGCACCATCGTGGCCATCGCCAACCCGGCCATCCAGAAGGACCTCGGCGCGACGTTCGCGCAGGTCCAGTGGATCACGAACGGCTACTTCCTCGCCCTCGCGGTCTCCCTCATCACCGCGGGCAAGCTCGGCGACCGCTTCGGGCACCGCCAGACCTTCCTGATAGGCGTGGCCGGATTCGCGCTCGCCTCCGGCGCGATCGGCCTCTCCTCCAGCGTCTCGGCCGTCGTCGTCTTCCGTGTCCTGCAAGGGCTGTTCGGCGCGCTGCTGATGCCGGCCGCGCTCGGGCTGCTGCGGGCCACCTTCCCCGCCGAGAAGCTCAACATGGCCATCGGCATCTGGGGCATGGTCATCGGGGCGTCCACCGCGGGCGGGCCGATCCTCGGCGGGGTGCTCGTCGAGCACGTCAGCTGGCAGTCGGTGTTCTTCATCAACGTGCCGGTCGGGGTCATCGCTGTGGTGCTCGGCGTGACCATTCTCCTCGACCACCGCGCCGACAACGCGCCCCGGTCCTTCGACCTGCCCGGCATCGCGCTGCTCTCCGGCGCCATGTTCTGCCTGGTCTGGGCCCTCATCAAGGCGCCCGAGTGGGGCTGGGGCGGCGGGCTGACCTGGACGTTCGTCGCGGTCGCCGTCGTCGGGTTCGGGGCCTTCGCGTACTGGGAGACCAAGGTCAAGGAGCCGCTGATCCCGCTCGGGCTCTTCCGTTCCGTACCGCTCTCGGCCGGCGTGGTCCTGATGGTCCTCATGGCCATCGCCTTCATGGGCGGCCTCTTCTTCGTGACGTTCTACCTCCAGAACGTCCACGGTCTCAGTCCCATCGACGCCGGGCTCCATCTCCTCCCGCTCACCGGGATGATGATCGTCGGCTCCCCGCTCGCCGGTGTGATGATCACTCACTTCGGGCCCCGGATCCCCCTCGCCGGCGGCATGGCCTGCACCGCCATCGCCATGTACGGCGTCTCCACCCTCGACACCGGCACCGGCAGCCTCGCCATGTCCATCTGGTTCGCCCTCCTCGGCCTCGGCCTCGCGCCGGTCATGGTCGGCGCGACCGAAGTCATCGTCGGCAACGCGCCCATGGAGCTGTCCGGCGTCGCCGGCGGCCTCCAGCAGGCCGCGATGCAGATCGGCGGCAGCCTCGGTACGGCCGTCCTCGGCGCGGTCATGGCCTCCAAGGTCGACAGCGCACTGCCCGGCAACTGGAAGGCGGCCGGCCTTCCCGACCTGACCCCCACCCAGCTCGACCAGACCGCCGAGGCCGTTCAGGTCGGCGCGGCTCCCGTGGCTCCGGGCACCCCCGACGCGGTCGCCGCGAAGATCGCCGACGTCGCCCACGACACGTTCATCTCCGGGATGAGCCTCGCGTCCCTGGTCGCCGCCGGGGTGGCCGTGTTCGCCGTGCTGGTGGCGTTGCTGACGAAGCGGGGGGAGAACGCGGAGGCGGCGGGGGGTGGGGTGCACATCTGACGGACGCCGGATGTGTGGTGTCACCTGACACCTCGTCAACTCCCTCCCCGTCAACGAAACTGACGCAACGTCAACGAAGTTCCCCAATCAGGGTGACTTTGCTAAAGGTTCCTCGCGCACGGTTCGCGGCGCGCGTCACAGTGGGTCATGCCCAGGGCTGCGGCGCGCTGCCGGAGGGGGATAGCGCGCCGCAGCCCTGGGGGTACGCGTGTCTCAGAGGGCGGTACGTGACTTGATGTCTGTATTGCCCTGTCGGTTGGGGTAGGCAGGCTGCTCGGGGGGCCGCCAGGCGGCTATGGCCGCGGCTGGGCGAACAATCCCTGCTCGGTCTCGACCAGGATGCCGCGCTCGGTCAGCCGCTTGAGTTTCAGGCGGGTGTTGTTGATGTTGTTGGGCGCGATCTCCATGCCCATCGCCTCGCAGATTTGCCGTGCCCGCAGCGGGGTGTCGGCCGCGGCGAACTGACGGATATCGGCGAAGGACTCCCTTACGGAAGGCGGACCTGGTGGATGGGCCGCCGCCGGAAAACCGTCACAGGCGTCAGCTGTGGCCGAAGGCCGCCGCGGTGGCCACGCACGAGAGCGATGTGCTCGCCGAGGTCACCGAACGCAGGCTGCTGACCAGGAACCTGCGGACCGTCAACGCCCCGACGGACCCGACGGTCCTCGAGCCGGTGATCGCCGGTGTGACCACGGGCTCAAGGGGGCGGGCGCAGTGTCGCCGGTCGGCGCCTGTCCATGGGTGAGTGGGGCTGCCGCATGGACAGGCGTGACCGTGGGCCTCAAGCCGCTTCGAGGAAGGGGTAGTCGGTGTAGCCCTCGGCGCCCGGCCCGTAGAACAGTTCCGGCCGCGGCTCGTTCTCCGGGTGGCCACCCTGCCAGCGCTCGACCAGGTCGGGGTTGGCGATGAGGGCCCGGCCCACGACCACGGCGTCGGCGTGGCCGGCCTCGATCTGCTGGAGCGCCCGCTCGCGGGTGGTCTGCCCCCCGCCGAGGGGGCCGTTGTTGACGATCAGCTTGCCGTCGAAGCGCCGCCGCAGCTCCTGTACCAGGTCGCCGCCCGGCTCGGTGTGCAGTACGGAGAGGTAGGCCAGGCCCAGCGGGCGCAGTTGGTCGAGCAGGGTGCCGTAGGTGGCCAGGACGTCGTCCCGGTCGGTCTCGAAGACGTCCCCGAAGTCGATCTCCGGCGAGATCCGCAGCCCGACCCGCTCGGCACCGACGGCCTGGGCGATGGCCGTTGCGACCTCGACGACGAAGCGGGCGCGGTTGTGCGGCGAGCCGCCGTATTCATCGGTGCGCTGGTTGGCCGCCGGGGAGAGGAACTCGTGGAGCAGGTAGCCGTTGGCGCCGTGGATCTCCACGCCGTCCGCTCCCGCCTCGATGGCCCGGCGGGCCGCGGTGACGAAGTCCTCCAGGGCTGCACGGATCTCTGCGGTGGTCATCGCTTCCGGTACGGGGTAGGGCTGCTCGCCCTTCTCGGTGAACGTCTCGCCGGTCCTGGCGATCGCGCTGGGGGCGAGGATGCGGCGGCCGCCGTTGATGTCGGGGTGGGTTTGGCGGCCGGCGTGCATGATCTGCAGGACGATGCGGCCGCCCTCGGCGTGCACCGCCTCGAACACCCGCTGCCAGCCGGCCGCCTGCTCGTCGGTGGCGATGCCCGGCCCACCGACAAACCCCTGCGACGCGTGGTCGGGGTAGGTGCCCTCGGCGATGATCATTCCGACGCTCGCCCGCTGCCGGTAGTACTCGACCATCAGATCCCCGGGGATGCCGGAGGAACCGGCCCGGACCCGGGTCAGCGGTGCCATGACGATGCGGTTGGCGAGCTCGATCTTCCCGAGAGAGACGGGGGAGAAAAGTGACGGAACGGATGAAACTTCTGAAGCGTTGACAGTCATGGGTTTCTTTCTGCAATAGGGAGGGAAACGGGATGAAGGTCTGCGACGCAGGGGGTCTGCGCTGTCCCGGCAAAGGCGCGAATGCGGTCCTCGGGCAGGCGCGGGCCCGCTGACGGTGACGCGGTTCCAGGACCGCGATCGGGGTGTGGGTGGTGTGGGCGACGAATGCGGTGAGAGCCGCATGCCGTCAGCGTCGGTGTCGGTGTCGGTGTTGACGCCGGTTCAAGCGCAACTGCCCGCCGGAGTACGGGCGTTCGCTCCTTGCGCACGATCAGCAGCCGGCCAGGCGACGAAGTCAGGGGGGCCGCCGCCCGCCGGGACGCGCCAGTCCAGTGGGCGGGTGACGCCGGTGTTGAAGGTCGCACGAAGGCGGCCGACCACCTCCGCGGCCGTTTCGCTCCGGTACGTCCTCGGCTCGGTCGCCTGTGTTGTGGTCATGGGGTGTGCTCCGTTCTTGATGCACGCCGCGCCGTCAAAGGCGTTGGGGGCATGCCGTGGTACCGGTGATGGGCAACCCGGTGGATGACGGATGAAAGGTCGATCCGTGCCTTCACTGTAACCCATGTACGCGTTGATGCGAACATAGGGCAGGGGTTATTCTTTCCCCATGGCCAGTCGCACCTCGTCCCCCCTCGTTCACCCCGACACGGACGACCTCGACCTCTTCAAGATCATGAGCGCGCTGACCGACGAGACCCGGCTCACCATCGTCGTCACCCTCTCCGTCTCCCCTGGCCTGGCCTGCAGCGGCTTCACCCAGGACGTCACCGCGTCCGTACTCACCCGCCACTTCCGCGTCCTGCGCGAGGCCGGCCTCATCCGGCAGCACGACGTCGGCACCCGCCGCTTCAACACGCTGCGCAAGGAAGATCTGGACCAGCGGTTCCCCGGACTGCTCGACCTCGTCCTCAAGGAGAGCGTCGGCCTCGTGGAGCCCTACGTGAACGCCGAGAGCGCCTGACGCTCCGGCATCGCTCCGCGGCCGCGACGAACCGGACCCACCGCAGCCAGGCGTCCAGCTTGCGGCCGACTTCGATCACGTCGAACAACACCTCATGCGCCGAGCGGCAGTAACCGGTGCCCCAGCAAGGCGATACGGCACCGGCCCCGACGTACCCGCTTACGCGGAGGCGGCTTCCGCGCGGTGAGCGCCGACCTGCGCCACGCCGGCACGCTCCTCGGAGTGTTCAGCGACACACGCCTGGTCACACGGGGCATCCTCACCGAACCCGAGCCCGGCCTGTTCGCTCAGCCCTGCCCCTGACCGTCCACTCGCCCCGCCGACCAGGGCTCCTAACCCAGGCCCAACCCCGAAACGGACATCAGCTCACATCCGGCACTCTCAGAGGGCATGAGACCTGATGCCCGATTCTTCGTTTCGTGCGGGACAAGCGGGCAGGTCGTGGCGACATCGGTCGGCTACGGCCGAGGCTGGGTGAACAAGCCTGGCTCGGTCTCGGCCAGGATCCCGCGGCCGGCCAGCCGCTTGAGCTTGAGGCGGACGTTGTTGATGTTGTTGGGCGCGACCGCCAGGTCCATCGCCTCGCACACCTGCCGCGCACGCAGCGGATGGTCGGCGGCGGTGAACACCGCCATGATCTGCTGGTAGGCCGGATGGTCCGGCAGTTTCGGTGTCGGCGGCGCGGGCGGTTGCGGGTCGGGCAGCCCCAGCAGTGTCTTGCGGGTGATCCGGACTTCTTCGGCGGCCCGGCCGAGTTCGTCGAGCTGTGTGGTCAGCTGCGTGATCTGTTCCCGCGTCGTCTCGGCCTGCGCGGTGATCTCGCGTTCCCGCTCCTCCAACCGTGCCAGCACGGCGCCGAGGGTCAGCTCCCCGCCGGTCATGCGGTGCGCCAGGCGGGCACGGTCGCCGCGGTCAGCCGGCGCAGTATCACCGCGGTCATCGCCCAGTACACCCGCGACTCCGAACTGCGGGGCAGGTGCTCGTAGTCGCGCACCAGCCTGCGGTGCAGCATCAAGATCCCATAGGCGCGTTCCACGACCCACCGCTTGGCCTGGGGAACGAACCCGCTCTGCGCGGGATTGCGCTCCACGACCTCCACCTCGATGCCTGCTTTCTCCCCGTGCGCGACGACGGCGTTCTTGAAGCCCTGGTCGACCAGGGCCTTTTGCGCGGTGTCGGTGTCGGCGGCGACCTTGTCCAGCAGCGCGATGCCGACGGCGTTCTCGTGCGCCGAGGCGGCCGCCACGACTACCGCGATCACCAGCCCCAGAACGTCAACGGCCAGGCCGCGCTTGCGGCCCTTATCTTGA
>NZ_LIRL01000266.1 GCF_001419795.1 Streptomyces niveiscabiei | reverse complement strand
CGTTGTTGACGGCGGTGCCCCTGATCACGGCGTACACGGTGTCCCGGTCGCGCAGCGCGTCGTCGAGGCGCTTGAGGACGACGACCCCGACGCCGCTGGAGGAGACGGTGCCCTGGGCTGCGGCGTCGAAGGCGCGGGTGTGGCCGTCGGGCGAGAGGATGCCCTCCGGTTCGAACAGGTAGCCCTCGGTCTGCCGGGCCCGGACCGTGCTGCCGCCGGCGAGCGCGAGGTCGCAGTCCCCGCTCAGCAGCGCCTGTCCGGCGAGGTGGACGGCGACCAGGGAGGTCGAGCAGGCGGTCTGGACGGTCAGCGCGGGGCCGCGCAGGTCCAGCTTGTAGGCGGTCCGGGTGGCCAGGTAGTCCCGCTCGCCGCTGAGGTGGGTCAGCAGCCAGCCCGCTGACTCGGTGGTCGCGGGGTCGGCGAGGACGTGGCGGCGGTAGGTGTTCTCGTAGGCGCCCGCGTAGACGCCGGTGGCGGTGGGGCGGCGGGGGCCGGCGTATCCGCTGTCCTCCAGGGCCTCCCAGGCGCAGGTGAGGAAGAGCCGGTGCTGCGGGTCCATCAGCTCGGCCTCGCGCGGCGGGATGGTGAAGAACTCGGCGTCGAAGAGGTCGTGGCCCTCGACGACTCCTCTCGCCCGTACGTAGTCGGGGTCGCGCAGCAGGTGCGGGGGGACTCCCGCCGCGAGGAGTTCGTCCTCGTCGAAGCGGGTGATGCAATCGACGCCGTCGCGCAGGTTCGTCCAGAACTCCCGCGGGTTCGCGGCTCCGGGATAGCGGCAGGCCATCCCGACGACGGCTATCTCCAGGCCCGTTGTCATATCTCGTCTTCCGTCTGCTGTCGGCGCCGGCCGCGCTGCTGCGCCAGCCGTCGGTTTCCTTCCGCGCGTCCCCGGCCCTCGTCCGGTTCGTCCGTCCCGTCGGCGGTGGCGAGGTACGCGGCGAGCGCCGCGACGGTGGGGTGGGCGAACAGTTCCACGACGGGCACGTCCCGGCCGGTGGTCTCCCGGATGCGGGCCTGGACCTGCCGGATGAGCAGGGAGTTGCCGCCCAGGTCGAAGAAGTGGTCGCGGGTGCCGACCTGGTCGAGGCCCAGCAGTTCGCCCCAGATGTCGGCGACGGCGCTCTCCAGGGCGGTGCCGGGCGCCGCCCTGCGGGCCGCGTCGGGCTTCTCCAGCTGGGCGGCGAGTCCGGAGCGCTGGATCTTGCCGGTCGAGGTGCGGGGGATCTCGGCGACGCGGAAGAGCCGCCGGGGGATCTTCGGCTCCGCGAGGCGGGCGGCGAGGAAGGCGTGCAGGTCCTCGTCGGTGGGGTGCGCCCCGGGCGTGAGGACGACGGCCGCCGCGACCTCCTCGCCGAGGGTGGCGTGCGGGAGGGGGAAGGCGGCGGCCTCGGCGATGCCGGGGTGGGCGAGCAGGGCCTCGTCGACCTCGACGGGCGAGACCTTGGTGCCGCCCCGGTTGATGATCTCCTTGAGGCGGCCGGTGAGGAACAGGTAGCCGTCCTCGTCGAGGTAGCCGCAGTCGCCGGTCCCGAACCAGCCGTCGGTGAAGGCTTTCGCGTCGGCCTCGGGGTTGTCGTCGTAGCGGCTGATGACGGTCTCGCCGCGCAGCACGATCTCGCCCTCCTCGCCGGGGGCGAGGAACTTGCCGCCCTCGCCCCGTACGGCGAGTTCGTTGCCGATGGAGACGCCGACGGACCCGGCCCGGCGTTCGCGGGGCGGCAGCGGGTTGCTGGTGATGATCGAGCAGGCCTCGGTCATGCCGTAGGAGTCGATGACGACGGCTCCGGTGGCCTCCTCCAGCGACTCGCGGAGGCGTTGCGGGAGCGGGGCGGACGCGGAGCGCACGAACCGCAGGGTGGTGGGCCCGCCTTCGAGGACGCCCGCGACGGCCTGGTGGATGGCCGGTACGGCTGTGTACCAGGTCGGTTCGTAGGTGCTGAGCCAGCCGGGGAAGGCGTCGGCGTCGAAGGCGGGCGGGCAGACGACGCTCGCGCCGGCCCACAGGGTGGCGAGCAGGGGGCTCATGAGTCCGTGGCCGTGGAAGAGCGGCAGGACGTTGAGGCAGCGGTCGTGTTCGCCGAGGTGGAGGCTGGCGGCGATGTTGCGGGCGGAGGCGCAGACGAGGTCGTGGCTCTGCGGGACGAGTTTGGGGCGTCCGGTGGTGCCGGAGGTGTGCATGAGGAACGCGGTGTCGGCGGGGTCGCCGTCCGTGTCCCCGGCCGCCGTACGGGAGGTGGTGTCGGGGACGAGGTCGAACTCGCCGGCCGCTCCCCCGGGCACCGGCACCAGCTCGACGACGAGGCGGCCCTGGGCCCGCGCGACGGCCGCCGCGTGGGTGTCGGTGCCGCGCTGGACGAGGACCGCCGTCACGTCCATGTCGGTGAACAGGGCGTCGAACTCCCGGGCCCGGCCCGCGGGGTCGAGGGGGGCGGCGGTGGCCGCGCAGGCCACGCCGACGAGGGCGCTCGCCGTGGCGGGGCCGCCCGGCAGCGCGATGGCGACGCGGTCGGTGCGGGCGATGCCCGCCTCGGCCAGGGCCCGGGCCGTGCGGTCGGCCTGGCGGCGCAGCGCGCGGTAGGTCAGGGCGGGCAGGCCGGGGGAGAGTATCGCCGGGGCCTCGGGGCGGCGTTCGTCCTGCTCGCGCAGGAGCCGGCCGAGGTGGCGGATCGTGGTGGTGCCGGGCTCGTGTGCCGTCGCAGATGTCATCACTGTTCCTCTCCCGCGAGCGGGGTACCGGACGGGCCTTGGGGGGTCAGCGGACGGCCCGTGGCCGCGCGGGTGGGCGCCGGGCCACGGGGTCCGGGTGCCCGGGGCCGCGCAGCCGCGTGGTGATGCGGGCCAGCCGGTCGCCCTGGAAGGCCGCCGCGGTCAGGGTCACGGGGCCGGGCAGGGGGCCGTGGGCCGTCGTGTGGCAGATCCCGTACGGGTTGCCGCCCGCGATGGTGATCGACGGGTCCGTGTAGCCGGGTGGCACGATGACCGCTCCCCAGTGGTGCATGGCGTTGTAGAGGGCGAGCAGCGCGGATTCGCTGCCGCTGTGCGGACGGTGGGCGGTGACGAACCCGGTCGCCGCTTTGCCGTCGAGCCGCCCCGAGGTACGCAGCGGCTCGCAGTCGGCGAGGAAGCGCAGCAGGGGCGGGGAGACGCCGCCGAGGAACGCGGGCCCGCCGAGGGCGAGGGCGTCGGCCCACTCCACGTCGGCCGGCGTGGCGTCGTCGACGTCGAGGAGCCGTACGTCGGCGCCCGCCTTCCCGGCGCCTTCCGCGATGGCGGCGGCCAGCGCGCGGGTGCCGGGGTCGGCGGGGTCGCAGACGACGGCGACCCTGCTGTGCTCCGGGCAGGCCGGTCCGGTCATGCGGGCGCAGGTCCGGCTGAGCCGGACCCCGAGGGCGCGCGCCGCCCGCTGGTGCGCGGCGTCGACCAGGCCGTCCGGGTCGGCGGGCGCGGCGACGCCGTACGGGTTGCCGCCCACCGCCGTGAACGCCCCTTCGGCGGGACCGGCCGGCAGGATCAGCGCGCCCCAGTGGTACATGCTCTGGTAGAGGGCGAGCAGCGTCGTCTCGCGTCCGCCGTGGGGGCTGTTGGAGCTGGTGAGCCCGGTGACCACCCGGTCGGCGAGGACGCCTTCGCGCCACAGGGGTGAGGCCGCCTCGATGAACCGTTTGAGGGGGGAGGCGATGTTCCCGAAGTAGGTCGGGGTCGCGAACACGACTCCGTCCGCCCAGCGCAGGTCCTCGTGGGTCGCGCCGCCCTCTTCTCCCTCCACCGTCAGGAGGCGTACGTGTGCGCCGTCCGCCTCCGCTCCGGCGGCTGCCGCCCGCGCGAGCGCGTGGACGGTGCCGTTCCTGCTGTAGTGGATGACCGCGACCCGGGGCGTCCTGTGCATGTCCCGTCCGCCCTAGGGAGATTCCGCGAGCCGGAACCCGACGGCGTAGTGCGATCGGTCGTACAGGCCGTGCCGGCGCCGGCAGCGGGCCAGGTCGCCGCCCCGGGTGAAGCTGCCGCCGCGGACGATCCGGTACGTGCTGAAGGAGCGCAGCCGCGCGTCGCCGGAGCGGGTGCCGCCCGGGTAGGGGACGAGGTCGTCGGCGATGAACTCACCGCCCGGGTAGGGGCCGTAGTCGTCCGCCGTGTACTCCTCGACGTTCCCGGCGAGGTCGAGGACGCCGAAGGGGGAGGCGCCCGCCGGGTAGACGCCCACGGGGGTGGTGGACAGGGGGCCCGCCTCGGAGGTGTTCGCGGCGTGCTCGTCGAAGGTGTCGCCCCACGGGTACTCGCGGCTGTCGCCGCCGGTCGCCGCGTACTCCCACTCGGCCTCGGTCGGCAGCCGGAAGGGGCGGCCGGTGCGGTCGGCGAGCCACTCCGCGTAGGCGTCGGCGGCCTGCGGCGGGATCGTCCACACGGGGTGGTTGCCGAGTTGGTCGGGGTAGCAGCCGAACTGCCAGGAGGTGGGCAGCCAGCGGGCTCCGGTGTCCTCCAGGAAGCGCCGGTACTCCAGGTTGGTGACCGGGTAGCGCATGATGCGGAACGCGCCGATCCGCACGTCGTGGGCCGGGCACTCCTTGCGGAGGTAGGTCTCCTTGAGGCCGGCGTCGGGCCAGCGGCCGAGGATCGCGGGGATGCGTGCCTCGTCGAGGCCGACGCGCACCCGGGCGGCGGGGATGTCCGCCATGGCCGGGTCGTCGGCCCGGATCCTCGGGTCGCCGACGAGGCCGCAGAGGGTGGCGGCCATGTACCGGCGCTCGAAGGGGGTCGCGGGGTCCTCCGCGATCCGGGCGAGGGCGCCGGGGTACTCCCCGAGCAGTCCGGTGGCGTGCTCGGCGAGGAGGTCGGGGTCGCAGCGTCCGGTGAACTGCGGGGGCAGCCGCATGGCCTGCCGGTCGCCGATCACGTCCAGGTTGACGGCCATGGTGTGGCCGCTCGCGAGCGTCACGACGCCCCCTCTTCGCCTTCGGCGATCTCCTCGACCAGCCGGAAGCCGATCGCGTAGATCCTGCGGTCGAACCAGCCGTGGCGCCGTGCGCAGCGGGCCAGGTCGCCGAAGCGGGTGAAGCTGCCGCCGCGCGCGACCCGGTAGCTGCCGCCGGTCGTGAGGTCGTCGGCGACGTCGTCGCCGCCGGGGTAGGCCGTGTAGTCGTCCGCGACGAACTCCTCCACGTTCCCGGCCATGTCGTCGGCGCCGAACACGCTGCGGCCCGCCGGGTAGATGCCGACCGGGGTGGTGGTCAGCGGGCCTTCCTCGACGGTGTTGGCGTGGTCGCTGCGGAAGTCGGGCCCCCAGGGGAACTCCCGCTCGCTGTCGCCGCCGCCGGCCGCGTACTCCCACTCGGCCTCGGTCGGCAGCCGGAACGCGCGGCCGGTGCGGCCGGCGAGCCAGGCCGCGTAGGCGTCGGCGTGTTCCGGGCGCACCGTCCACACCGGGTGGTTGGCCCGGTGGACGGGGTAGCTGCCGAGCTCCCAGGAGGTCGGGAGGGCGTCGAGGCCGGTGTCGTCGAGGAACATCCGGTACTCCAGGTTGGTGACCGGGTACCGCATGATCCGGAACGCCTCGATGTCGACGTGGTGGCGGGGTGCCTCCTTGCGGATCCAGGAGTCCAGGACGCCGACGTCGGCCCACTGGCGCACCACCTCGCCGACCCGCTCGGGCGGGATGCCGATCGCGCACCGCGCCGCCGGGACGGGGACGGTCTCGGGGTCGTCGGGCCGGATGCGGGGGTCGCCCGTCAGCGCCAGCAGCGACCCGGCGGCGTAGCGGCGGGCGAACTTCTGGTCCTCGTCGGAGCAGATGGCGGCGAGGTCGCGGGGCGGGAGCCGGAACAGGTCCGGGTGGCCGGCGAACACGTCGTGCGGGAGCCGCTCCACGAGCGAGCCGGGCAGTCCCATCGCTCCCCGGTCGTCCAGCCGGTTGGGGTCCTTGACGATCGGCAGCCTCCCGGGCCGAGCGGTCACGCGGACTCCCCCGGTATCTCGTAGACCGCGCTGTCGTAGGAGCCGGCCAGGAACACTCCGCGGTCCTCGTCGTAGGCGAGCGAGGAGATCCCGGACGTCGTCGGCCTGTCCTCGACGACCCACGCCGCGCGTTCCCGGTCGTAGACCAGGACGTGGCCGTGGTACGAGCCTGTCGCGATCAGCCGTCCGGAGGGGTCGGCGGCGATGCACTTGATGGAGTTGGGGTGCGCCGTGGGGATCACCTCGGAGGTGAAGTCCGGTGCCCACAGCCGCAGTTTGAGGTCGCGTCCGACGCTGGCGAAGTGTCCTCCGCTGAGGCCCACGCAGCCGTTGGCGATCCGGTCGTGCGCGCCCTCGATGCGGTGCACGAGCTTCAGCGTCCGGGCGTCGTGCCAGGCCACGCCGGTGTCGGCGCACACGGAGAAGAGCAGGTCGCCGGAGGCGGCGACGCCCTTGACGGCGTTCTCGTGCAGCGCGACGTCGGTGACGTGGCGCAGTTCGCCGTCGGGGTCGAGCCGGAACACCAGGCCCTCTCCCGTGTACGCGCCGATCAGGACGTGGGCGACGCCGTCGACCTCGAAGCGGACGCCGCAGTTGAGGGGCGAGCGGTGCTGGCGCAGGACGCGGCCGGTGGCGGCGTCCATCACCTTGCCGAGCTGGCCGCCGGTGACCGTCAGGTCCTGGCCGACCGGGGTCAGGAAGTTGCAGAGGCTGCCCATGCGGGCCTGTTCGGCGCCGTCGCGGACGACGATGCCGGCGTCGCCGACGGTGTAGACGCTGCCCGCGTGGGCGACGACCGCGTTGACGCCCGGGGTGGGGGCGACCTCGGCGGTGCTCCAGGTGCCGGTGGCGTAGTCAAAGGAGCGGTAGGAGGCGCCGAAGGTGCCGAAGACGAGGGTGGTGCCGGCCGCGAAGGCGCAGGAGCGGGGCCAGACGTCGTCGGGGATGGCGGACTCGCCGACCCGGCGCAGCTCGCCGTCGGAGGTCTGCCACAGCAGGAGTTTGCGGTCGTAGCTGAGGCTCACCAGCAGGTCGCGGTCCGCGCCGAGGACGAGGCGCTTGATGCCGGCGTCGTGGCCCTGGACCGTGGTGCGCCGCTCGCCGCGGATGACGATGATCTGGCCCTCGTCGTTGCCGGCGTAGATGGTGCCGTCGCGGTCGATGACGATCGTGTCGGTCTCGACGCCGCCGAGGTCGATGTCCTCCAGCAGCTCCCCGGTGCTGGAGGACCAGCGCTTGACGGTGCCGTCGTCGCTGGAGGTGACCAGTTCGGAGCCGTCCGCCGACCAGTCGACGGAGATGACGTCGGCGGTGTGTCCCGCGCAGGAGTGCACGAGGGTGCCGCTGAAGTCGTAGACGCGCAGCCGGTGGTCGCGGGAGGCGGTGGCGATGAGTTCCCGGGAGGGGTGGAACGCCGACATCTCGACGTCGTCGGCCTGGTCGTTCAGGACCGCGAGCAGCCGCAGCTCGGGGACCGACCACAGGCGGGCGGTGTAGTCGCTGGACGAGGTCACCAGCAGCGTCCCGTCGGGGCTGAAGGCGCACTGGTTGGCGAGGTGGTCGTGCAGGACGCGGTTCACCGGGCGTTCCGTGCTCTGGTCCCAGAGAATGACCTGGTTGTCGTAGCCGGCGCTGGCGATGTACTTGTCCGCGTAAGCGGCGATCCCGCTTATCGGACTCCTGTGCTCGATCACGATCCAGACTCCTCGTCAGTCGATGTCGATGGAATGGCCGGCGTGTACGACTTTCGCTTTCAGGTACTCGCGATTCGAATCGGTGACATGGACACCCGTGAGTCGCTGACCTTGGACCAGAACTCCGTTCTCGCGCAGCTGGCGGATCTTTTCCGGATTGTTCGAGAGGATCTCCACCTCTTTGAGGCCCAGGGTCACCAGCATCTGCGCCGCCGAGGTATAGGTGCGCTGGTCGTCGAGAAAGTTCAGCGCTCTGTTCGCCTCGAACGTGTCCATTCCGGTGTCCTGCAACGCATAGGCGTCGAGCTTGTTGTAGAGCCCGATATCCCGCCCTTCCTGACGGAGGTAGAGCAGGATGCCGCCGCGTTTGTGCATCAGCGTCATCGCCTCCCGCAACTGCGGGCCGCAGTCGCAGCGGGTCGATCCGAGCACATCGCCGGTCAGGCACTCGGAGTGCAGCCGGACGATCGGAACGGGCTGCCGCAGGGCGTCGCCGAACACGATGACGAGGTGTTCGCGGCCGTCGTCCAGGCCGTCGAAGGTGATGACTTCGGTCGCCGCGAACTCTCCGCCGGCGACTTCGAGCGGGACACTCACTCTCGTACGTATTCGGGGTGCACCCGGCCGGCTTTCGCTTGTCGACTCAGGCGCTTGCATTTCGTTGAGCGAGTAGGCAGAACGGTTCTCTAATGACATTCCCCGTCACCCTCAAGTCGGCTACGCGTCCAGCCGGGACCGTCTCGCCACTGTTGCCGCATTCTGAATGCCGCAGGCCCCGACTTGATCCTCCGTCACGGTCCCGCACCGATTTGCTCCTGTCAAGGGAGTCCCCAATAGTCTCTGAAGTCGCGGACCCGGCACCGGAAATAATCTTGGGCGTTCCGGACGGCGGCTGTGAGGAAGCAAAGCGTCCGGAAAGACAACTCTGTGCGGACATGCGAAAAGACCGCTCCAGCACGCCACACGGGGTGGCGTGCGAGCGGGAACGGGAGAACAGGAGACGGGCGGGCTAGTCGCCCCGGCCCGTCGCGGCGACGGTGACGCCGAGGGCGATCATCGAGAGACCGCCGAGCCCTCCGACGAGGGAGAGTCTCTTCGGGGAGCGGGCGAACCACTGCCGCGCGGTGGAGGCGGCGATGCCCCACACGGAGTCGGACGCCACGGCGATGATGTTGAAGACGAGACCGAGCAGCAGCATCTGGAGGGCCACGTGCCCCTGGTCCCGGTCGACGAACTGCGGCAGGACGGCGGCGAAGAACACGATGGTCTTGGGGTTGGCCACCCCGACCGCGAAGCCCTCCCACAGCGTCCGCATGCCGCCGTAGGTGGGTCCGTCGCCCGTGAAGGAGTCCTGGAGCGCGCCGCGCTGGCGGTACGCCTTGACGCCGAGGTACACGAGGTAGCCCGCGCCGAGGAGTTTCAGGGTGGTGAAGACGACGACCGAGCGCTCGACCAGGGAGCCGACCCCGAGCGCTACGGCGATGACGAGCAGATAGGCGCCGATCGTATTACCCGCGACCGTGGTCAGCGCGGCCCGGCGCCCTTGCGCCAGCGCCCGCCCGATCACGAACAGCACGCTCGGCCCGGGTATCACGATCAACAGGAAGGACATGGCCGAGAACGCCAGTAACCGGTCTGTGGACAGCATGAACCCCATGTAACCATGCGTGTCTCCGAGGCCACAAGAACGCTCGGGACCTGCCCGGACCGCCCCGCCGGGCCTGCTCCGGGGCCTCGCGGAGCCGCCCGCCGACGGCATCGAACCCGCCATCGGCGGCCACCCGTCCGCCGTCCCCGCGTCACCTCCTCACCCCCTCCCCTGTTGAGCCTCCGCAGGACAAGCGTCGGCCCCGCCGGGAGCGGGGAGCGTTATGGACATCGGCCACCGATGGGGAGTGAGGACCAGCGATGCGCGTTCCGATGACGATCGCGGACTTCCTGGACCGCGCGGAGCTGGGCTTCGCCGCGAGTCCGGGGGTGATCGACGAGCCGGACCAGCCGGCGGCGCCGGTCACCAGCACCACGTACGGCGGGCTCGCGGAGCGCGTGCGCGCGTGGCAGGCCGGGTTCGACCGGCTCGGCGTGGGTGAGGGCGAGCGCGTGGCGGTGGTGAGCCACAACTCCGCGCGGCTGCTGGAGCTGCTGTTCGCCGTGCCGATGAGCGGGCGGATCTGCGTACCCGTCAACTTCCGTCTGAAGCACGAGGAGATCGCGTACGTCGTCGAGCAGAGCGGCGCCTCGGTGCTGCTGTTCGACGCCGAGCTGGCGGACGCGGTCGCCGGCATCCCGGTACCGCACCGCTTCGTCCTCGGTGAGGAGACGGACGCGGCGCTGATGCGGTTCGGGGTGGAGCCGCGTCCGTGGGCGGAGCCGGACGAGGACGCCACGGCGACGATCAACTACACGTCGGGAACGACCGCGCGCCCCAAGGGGGTTCAGCTCACGCACCGCAACATCTGGGTCAACGGCCTGACGTTCGGCCTGCACACGCGCGCCTGGGAGCGGGACGTCTACCTGCACACCCTGCCGATGTTCCACTGCAACGGCTGGGGGATGCCGTACGTGATGGCGGGGCTCGGCGCGAAGCAGGTCGTGCTGCGCAAGGTCGACGGGGCGGAGATCCTGCGCCGGGTGGACGAGCACGGGGTGACGCTGATGTGCGGGGCGCCGGCGGTGTGGGGCACGGTGCTGAACGCGGCGGCCGGCTGGGAGGGCGAGATCCCAGGCCGGGACCGCGTCCGGCTCGTGTGCGCGGGCGCGCCTCCGCCGAGCCGGCTGATCCAGCGCGTGGAGGAGGAGCTGGGCTGGGAGTTCACGCAGATCTACGGCCTGACCGAGACCTCGCCCCTGCTGACGTTCAACCGCACCCGCCCCGAGGACACGGACCTGCCCGCCCGTGACCGCGCCCGCAGGCTCTCCCGCGCCGGGGTTCCCGCCCTCGGTGTCAGGCTGCGGGTGTCGGACTCCGGTGAGGTGCTGGCCCGCTCCAACGTGGTCCTGGACGGCTACTGGGACAAGCCGGAGGAGAGCGCCGACGCTCTCGCCGGCGGCTGGTTCCACACCGGCGACGGCGGCACCCTCGACGAGGCCGACGGCCATCTGACGATCTCCGACCGCAAGAAGGACGTCATCATCACCGGCGGTGAGAACGTCTCGTCGATCGAGGTCGAGGACACCCTCTTCGGTCACCCGGCGGTCGCCGAGGTCGCCGTGATCGGGGTGCCGGACGACTCGAAGTGGGGCGAGACCGTCAAGGCCCTGGTGGTCCTCGCGGAGGGCGCCGAGGTGAGCGAGGCGGAGCTCATCGCGTACTGCAAGGAGCACCTCGCCGGGTTCAAGGCGCCCACGAGTGTCGAGTTCCGCGCGTCGATCCCGCGCACGGCGACGGGCAAGATCCAGAAGTTCCGGCTGCGGGCGCCGTACTGGGAGGGGCGCGAGCACCGGGTCAACTAGGGACGATCCTCCGGAAAAGTTCGCCAAAGATCTACTTTGACCGTGGGCTGACAACGTTATGATCCCGTGCGCACGTTTCCGGCCGACCGGGGGTCGGCTTTCAGCCACCGGAGGCGTGCATCCTCTTGACCAAGGAAGTGATATGACCTCACAGGTCACACGGGGGCCGGGACATCCGCACCTCATATGGCAGCGCGCTCTCGCCGTCGCCGCCGGGCTGATCCTGACGATCGGCACCCTGCTGTTCACCGGCGCCGGGCCCGCCCGCGCGGACGACGCCCACGAGCTCACCTACACCCTGGCCTCCGTCGACAAGGGCTCGGCCGAGCCCGCGGCCTGGCAGGTCGCCGCGATGGCCGAGTGGCGGTTCGCCCAGTACTTCGCCTTCGACACCGACTGCAAGGGCCCGCTCAAGCCCGGCGCCACCTGCATGCTCACCTACCTCGGCACCTCGAACCCGGTGCAGGTGACCGACGTGTACACCACCGGGTTCCGGCTGATATCGCTCCCGGGCCACTCCGAGGGCGCGGGCCGCACCATCGTGTTCTCGATCGAGCGCACGGACAGCGCGCTCCTGCTGCACGTCCGGGCGGACGGGCCGTGGAGCCTCAGCGAGTGGCTCACCTACACGTCCCCGGTCGGGAACATCATCTGGGACCAGTACGCCAAGAACCTGTCGTACGGGATCACCCACGGCGAGTGGCACCAGTGGGCCTACCCGGACGGCTTCCTCGACCACCTCGACACGCAGTGCCGCTACCCCGTCGACCTGTCGCGGGGCGCCTACATCCCCTGCGAGATGGGGCACATCTACTGGCCGTGGCAGTACGGCCCGCCGGACGGGCAGAACACCTGGGGGTGCGCGGCGCACGGCACGGCGGTCTCCCCGGCCGCGAACCGGGCCATCGACGCCGCCTGTTCGCAGGTCGCGGCCGGCACCTGGTACAGCTGGGGCGGCGGCCACGGCGGCTCGCCCGGCGCCTCGTACGGCTTCGTCGACCAGTCGGACCCCGTGCGCAGCAAGAACGACCCGTACCGCAAGGGCTTCGACTGCTCGGGGCTCGTGCGGTGGGCCTGGGCGCAGGCGACCGGGTACGACGTCATGGGCAACACCACGGCCGCCGGCATCTTCAGCCTGCCCGGACAGCGCCTGGGCACCGACACCTCGGCGCTCAGCCCCGGCGACCTCGTGTTCTTCGGCCGGCGGTCGGTGCACCACGTGGCCATCTACCTGGGCGCGGGGAAGATCGTCGAGGCGCGCGAGTCCGATACCCACGTGATGGTCTCGGACCTCAACAGCCATGACATGACCGACTACGCGGGCGGCCTGCGGTTCATGGGCGGCATGGGCTCGGGCAACCACGTGACGTGGGGCACCGGCATCAACGTCCGCTCCGCCCCGGCCCGTTCGGGCTCGGTGGTCACCACCTTCCCCGGGCCGACGGCCGTCGACATCGACTGCCAGAAGCACGCCGAGTCGGTCACCGCCGAGGGCATCACCAACGACGTGTGGTCGCACCTGCCCGACCTGGGCGGCTGGATCAGCAACATCTACGTCAAGGGCGGCTACTGGCTGGACGGGGTCCCCGACTGCGGCGGCTCCACCGGCTCCGGGGAGCACTCCACCTGGGGCACGAGTGTCAACGTCCGCTCCACGCCGTCGCGTTCGGGCTCGCTGGTCACCACCTTCTCCGCGCCGACCGCGATCCACATCGACTGCCAGAAGCACGCGGAGTCGGTGACGGCGGAGGGCATCACCAACGACGCCTGGTCGCACCTGCCCGACGTGGGCGGCTGGGTGAGCAACATCTTCGTCAAGGGCGCGGCCTGGCTGGACGGCGTCCCGGACTGCGGCGGGGGCACTTCGCCGGGCTCCAACAGCACCTGGGGCACCGACGTCAACACGCACGCCCACCCCAGCACCACGTCGGACGTGAAGAACACCTTCAGCGGCCCCACCCAGGTGAAGATCGGCTGCCAGAAGCACGCCCAGTCGGTCACCGCCGAGGGCATCACCAACGACGTGTGGTCCTACCTGCCCGACTACGGCGCCTGGATCAGCAACATCTACCTCAAGGGCCCGGCCTGGCTGGACGGCGTGATGGACTGCACCAGGCCCCCGGCCCTGGACCCCGACACCGGTTCGGGCGGCGGCACCAGCGCGGGCGCCGACGGCATGTTCTCCACCTGGGGCACCGGGGTGAACACCCACTCCCACCCCAACACCACGTCGGACGTGAAGAACACCTTCAGCGGCCCCACCCAGGTCAGGATCGGCTGCCAGAAGCACGCCCAGTCGGTCACCGCCGAGGGCGTCACCAACGACGTGTGGTCCTACCTGCCGGACTACAAGGCGTGGATCAGCAACATCTACCTGAAGGGCCCGGCCTGGCTGGACCGGGTCATCGACTGCACCAGGCCGCCGGCCCTGGACCCGGAGACCCGGGCCTGACCGCCGCGCGGTGACATGACGGCGCCCGGGCGTCCGCTTCCTCCAGGGGGCGGGCGCCCGGGCATCGCCGCTCAGGCCGTGCCGATGGCCTCGCCCCTGACGAAGCCGGTGAAGCGGTCGGCGAACTCGGCGCTGACGTACAGCTTTCCGCCGTTCTGCACGAAGAGGTGGAGGTTCTTCGCCAGCCAGTCCTGGAAGAGCTTTCCGTCGCGGTGGTCGTCGAAGGCCTTACGGTCCTTCCAGGCGCCGACGAAGATCACCTCGTTCCTGGTGGGCGGCGGCAGGGAGCCGTCCACGACGGCGGTGTGCAGGCAGTACATGTACGTGTCGGGTTCCCCCTTCTTCACCTGTTCCACCAGGTCCTTGAGCGCCGCGACGGCCTCGTCCCGCCTGCCCTCGACGTGCCACCACTTCGTGACGATGGAGATCATCCGAACACTCCCTGCATCTCCTCGGTCAGTTTCTCCAGCTTCTTGCGCTCTCCCTCGGTCGCCGCGTAGTGGAAGCGCGGGCACAGCCTGCGCTCCGGCTTCGCCGGGTCCGGGGTGCGCATCAGGGCGACGGCCCTGTCCTTCAGCGTCCGCATCCCGTGCACGGCGAGGAGCAGCGGATCGACCTCGCGCTCGCCCTTGGGCGCGAGCTTGTCCTTGACCTTGCGTTTCCCGCCCGCGAAGGCGAGGTACAGGTCGTCGACGACCCGCGTGTACGCCAGGTCGAACCGGTTGAGCGCGACGCTCTCGGGGCTGCCCGGCGTGCCCGCCGCGTCGTACTTGACGTAGAACGCCGGGTGGACCGACTCGTAGTCGATCGGCACGAGGGAGCCCTTCGGGGTGTCCTTGGCCTTCTGGTTGCTGCGGAAGCGGCGGCCGGTCTGGAGCTCCCGGAAGCGGGCGTAGTGGGAGTACATCTGCCAGCCGTTGTTGAGCCTGTCCCTGTCGGTGACCTTCTTCGCCTTTTCCTCCAGGTTCGGTTCCGGCATCCCCTCGCCCTCCTCCACGATCATCTTGATCGCCTCCAGCGCGCTCTTGCGGTCGGTGACCTGGATGGCCCGGCCCGCGCCGCCGTAGTAGTGGGTGGCCGCCACCTGGTTGCGGTTCTGGAAGTCCGTGTCCTTGCAGACCTTCGACTTGGCGTCCAGCGCGGTGCTGATCGCCGCGTAGAACTCGCCGATGGTGGCGTACTGGTCCACGGCGCACACGATGTCCTTCAGCGACCCCGCGCCGTGGAAGGGGTCCTCGATCCTGACGAAGCTCTCCACGGCCCCGGGCGTGAAGGGGGCCAGGGCGAGTTCCCCGATGCCGGAGACGAGGGGGTTCCTGGTCGGGTACTCGGGGACGGGCTTCAGGTTCTTGTGCGTACGGAAGGTCACCGGCTTCGTGCTCGGTGTCCCCCCGAGGGCGCTGAGGACGTTGGCTGCGAGCGTCATGTGGAGCATCTCCTCCATGACCACGCTGCGGATCGTCTGCGCCGCTTCGGTGTTGGTGCCCTCCTTGATGGAGTAGAGGGCGGTGAGGTAGACGGGGATGGTGCTGAGTTCCAGGCCGATGGCCAGTTGCAGGGCGGCCTTGAGCTCCGGCAGGTCCTTGATCGGGTCCGGTTTCTTCTTCGGCGGCGGTGTGCTCACGCGAACAGCTCCTCGGCGATCTTGTCCGCCGTGCGCAGCGCCAGGGCGGTCATGGTGAGGGTCGGGTTGGAGGTGCCCAGCGTCGGCATGCTGCCGCAGCCGACGATGTACAGGTTGGGCAGGTCGTGGCTGCGCTGGTAGTCGTCCACGACCGAGGTCTTCGGGTCCGTGCCCATCCGGTGGGTGCCGACGACGTGGCCCGCGCCGGCCACCCAGTAGGTCTGGCCGCCGTACTCCACGGTCATGGGGTTGCCGGTGTCGTAGTGGCTGTAGTCGCCGGACTCGTACGTGGGTCGCCTGACCTTGTTCGCGATGCCGAGGGCGGTGAACAGCTGCCGGTTCGCCTCCGCCGCCCAGGGCAGCGACGCCCTGACGTACTCGGAGAGGTCGTAGTGGATGACCGGGCGGTGTTTGCCGAGCGCGTCCCGGTAGGCGTCGTCGATGGTGACGCGGTTGCGTTCCTCGGGGTCCTGCTCCAGCTCCCAGGCGATCCGGAACTGGCGGGGCACGATCTCGCCGATCCTCCTGCGCAGGTCCTTGCCGTAGAGCTTCGGCTTCTCGCCGCCGCCGACGAGGTCGAGGACGGTGTCGTAGGGGGCGTTCTCCGGGAAGTTCCAGCCCCAGTTGCCGATCTCGACGCGGAAGGCGGTGCGTTCGTCGCGGAAGGCGCCGTCGCGGAAGGCGGGGATGCCGGAGGTGGAGCCGGGACCCCGGTAGGCGCCGACGGACTCCTTGAGGAGACCCCAGGTGAGCAGCAGGGGATGGTCCATCAGGTTCCGGCCGACCTGTCTGCTGCGGTTGGCGGCCTTGGAGGCGAGCAGGAGGGTGGCGTTCTCGATGGCGTTGGCGGCCAGGACGTAGGTGCGGGCGGTCACCATGTGCTCGGTCGGGGGGCGGCCGTCGTCGTAGTACCTCTTGTACGTGATGCCGGTGACCTTCTCCCCGGCGTCCGTCCCCTTGGCGTGCGTCACCTCCATGGCGACGGACTGGCTGAGGATGGCGACCCTGGCCCTGGTGCCGTCCTTCTCCTTCTCCTTCAGCTCCCAGGGGTACTTGACGATCAGCTCGTACAGGGTCTTGAGGGCGTTGTACTTGGCCTGGACGGGGCAGATCGGGATGCAGCTGGAGTTGCCCTCGCAGCGCTGCCCGCGTTCGGCGTTCCCGGCGGCGCCGACGATCCTGTAGTCGGGGTCGGTCGGGGTCGAGTTCCGGGCGACGGGGGTGTTGCTGATCTTGACCGGGAACTCGTACGTCGGTTTCGCCGCGCTGGGCAGCTTGATCTTCAGTTCGCCGATGGTCTTGCTGATGTACCGGTCGAGGTAGCTGGAGGGGATCTCCTCCATGGGGAAGCGGTAGAGCCCCTTGGGGAACTTGGGGTTCTTGCTCTTGAAGTACTCCTTCGGCCCGCCCTCGATACCGGGGTAGTGCTGGTTGTCCACGTTCGCCGCGACGCCGATGATGTCCCACTCGGCCCGCTCGTAGTACGGCTTGAGCTGGTCGTAGGTCAGCGGCCAGTCGACGGCCCGCTTGTAGACGGTCCGCATCTTGAAGTCGTTGGGCAGCATCCGCAGGCAGGTGCCCAGCCAGTGCAGGGTGGTGCCGCCGAGCGAGCGGGCGTAGTCGCTGCCGAAGGGCAGGGGGCCCTTCTGGACGAAGTACCCCTGGGCGCTGGTGACCGTGTTCCCCTGGGCGTCCTGGACCGGCCTGATGTCCAGCACGTCCGGCTGGGGGGCCGAACTGCTCGCGGGGTAGGGGGCGTTGGGGACCTTGATGAGCGCCTCGTGGTACGCCTCCACGTAGGTGTCGTACTTGTCGGCGCTCAGTGCCGTGGCCCGGCCGGCCTCCAGGATCAGGATCTTGGGGAAGTTCTTCTTTTTCTTGTTGGCCGCGTCGATCACGGTCTTGGCGACGACGGCCCCGGAGATGCCGCCGCCGACGATGACCAGGTCGTAGTCGGGCGGAGGGGGGTTGCTCATGGCGCTACCTCACGGTCGAGGGGATCGGCGATCGGGGGTCAGGGGAGCAGGGCCGGCGGTTCGGCCCAGGAGCCGAAGCCCGGGGGCTTGGCGCCCATCGGGTGGGTTCCGGCGGCGGTCCAGACCAGGCCCTCGCGGTGGCCCTGGCTGGAGACGACGTGCTCGACGTCGTCCGCCGTGGACCCGAACCGGTCGCGGTAGGCGGCGGAGAGCGGGTACCAGCGGCCGAGGTACCAGAGCTTGATCAGGGCGACGGCGACCGGTCCGAAGCGGGGGTCGTCGATCACCGCCTCCTTGAAGGCGGCGCCGTCCCTCGGCTGCTTGCTGCGGTCCTCGGCGAACGCGTCCTCCGCGCGCCGGAACAGCTGTCCGGCCTCGCGCTCGCCGATCATGCGCAGCAGCGTGGCGTAGTACGTGTCGACCATGCCGGTGCCGCCCAGCTCCGCCCGGTCGAAGCCGGTGAGTTCCACGGAGATGTCGGTGAAGATGTTCTTGGGGGTACGGGGTGGTGGTGTGCCGTTGACCATGTGGGCGCTCCTGTGCGGGAGTTGGAGGGGTCAGACGAGGGTGCGGTTGAGGGGGCTCAGATCGAGCGGGCGCGACAGGTCCGGCTCGAAGTCCGAGTCGACCGACTGCTGGAACCTGAAGAACCCGTCGGGGTCGGCGGCCTTCTTGATCCGCCGCAGCTCGGCCAGGTTCTCGGCGCCGTAGTAGGCCGTGGCCCACCGCTCCTGGAGGGGGTCGATGTAGTTGACGTAGGCGCCGTGGAAGTCCTGCTTCAGCGACTCGCCGAGGTCGACGGCCCACTCGACGTTGGCCCGGGTGTCGGCCGGGTCGTCCCAGATCGTCTTGAGCTCGAAGACGTAGCGCTTGTCGCGGTGCGGATAGGGGCCCTCCCCGGCGAGGGCCGGGTCGTTGACCTTGCCCCGGCCGTGGGTCCACACGACGAAGCTGTCCTTCGACGGCGCGGCGGTCATCGCCTCGCGGACGGCCTTGATCATGCCCGGCGTCCAGCCGCTCTCGCCGATCATCCCCGAGCGGATGTAGGCCAGCCGGTCGCCGACCAGGGTGGAGCGGCCGATGGCCATCTCCAGCTTCGGCAGCGGCATCGAGTACAGCCGTACGTCGATGGGGTTCAGCTTCAGCATCGGCTGGAGGAGCGCCGCGCCCTCGGCGTACGCCCCGTTGTGGACGGGGGTGATCCGGAAGACCGGGATCTTCCGGGTGGGTTCGGCCGGGTCGGGTTCGTGGCCGACGAAGCCGTACGCGGCCATCGCACCCGGGAGGTCCTTGGCCCAGGTGTCGTAGGCGGCGATGACCTCCTCGGCCCGCTCCAGCGGGTAGTGGAGCGAGCCGCCGAGCACGGTGGGCGCGGGCGGCTCGTGCAGTTGCAGGGTCATCTCGACGGCGACGCCGAAGTTGCCCCCGCCGCCGCCCCGGCAGGCCCAGAACAGCTCCCGGTCCTTCTCGCGGGGCGCGTCGGCGGTCAGGGTGCGCAGCTCACCGGCGGCGTCGACCAGTCTGATCATGGTGACGTTGTCGCTGCCGAGGCCGTAGGAGCGGGAGACGAAGCTGTAGCCGCCGCCCTGGAGGAACCCGGGCAGCCCCACGGTGAGGCAGCCGCCGCCGACCGGGATCAGCGGGGCCGCCGCGCGGTCGACGTAGCCGTACACGTCGTTCCAGAGGGCGCCCATCTGGACGGTCAGGCGCCGGTGTGCCCGGTCCAGGGTCATGGCCTTCATCAGCCCGAGGTCCAGGACGATCCCGCCCCGGTTCAGGCAGTACCCGGCGGCGCTGTGGCCGCCGCCGCGCACCGTCAGGGGCAGCCCGGTGCGCTGGGCGAACCGGATGGCGCGCGTGACGTCGGGGTAGGAGTTGGCGCGGACGACCAGGGCGGGGGGTGTGCGGGTGCGGCCGTTGTCGATGGCGACGGCCTTGGCGTACTCGGCGCTGCCGGGCTCGCAGAGGTAGCCGCTCAGCTTCCGGGCCAGTTCGTCGACGGCGGTACGGAACTCGGCCACCGTCACACCTCCGTGACCTTGCCGAACGCCTTGAGCGCGCTGAGGCTCGGGACGAAGAAGTACTCGCCGCCGCGCATGGTCACCCACTGGCCGACGGCCAGGGGGAAGGTGTGGCTCATCGGCGCCGGGGGGTTCTGCGAGAAGTCCAGCTGGTTGTGCGAGCCGTACTTCTTGGGCCAGGGCTGCGCGACGGCCGTGGGGGGCGGCGTCGCCTTCTGGGGCAGGGTGCCGATCACCGGGTCGAGGCCGCTGTGCGGGGTGAGGAAGTCCTGGTAGTTCGCCCAGGCCGCCTGGATGAACTCGAACTGGTCGGCGATGCTGCTCTGCGCGCACAGGAACAGCAGGCCCACCTTGCCGTCCGCCGGCTGCGGGTCCAGGGTCACCTTGCCGTAGCTGATGCCCCGGCGGACGATCCGGTTGCTGCGCTCCTGGGTGAGCGGCACCCCGAACTGGCGCTGTTTGTCGCCTCGCGGGTTGGTTTTGCGGACGTGCGCCTGGAAGGGGCAGCGGACGCCGTCGACGTCGCCGTCGAAGGTGAAGTTGTTCGGCTGGGCGCCCAGGCCCGCTTCGTTGCGTTCCAGCACCGGGGTGCCGTCCTGGAACCGGCCCACCATGTACGCGCCGGCCAGCGCGGTGTACCCGGCCACGACCGTGGGCGGGGCCGGCTTCTGGTGGCCGTCGTGCTCGGCGAGTTCCTTGGCCAGCGCCTGTTCGCCCGCGCGGAAGCCGGGCACGTTCTGCTCCAGCTTGCGGTACACGAAGTACGAGCCGTAGCCGGTGGACCTGTCGCCCCCCGGGTCCTTGAGGAGGACCTGGTCGAGGGGGGCGCTGGGGTCGTACCGGTCGATGCCGCCCTGGCGGGCCCGGGCCCGGTCGATGTCGTCGGCGAAGAACAGGGGCTGGCTGATGCCGTCGACGAAGCCGAAGTGCTCGCGGACGGGGGCGTCCTTGTTCCACTGGCCGGCCGCGTCCAGGCGCATGGCGGCGCCGGTCTCCTCGTGGAGGTGGAGCGCGAGGTCCTTGAGTTCGCCCCGCAGCTTCTCCATGAGGGGGCCGAGGCGCTTCGTGGCATCGTCGTCGGCGGCGATGACCAGGGCGTGCAGGGTGTTGCGGAACCCCGGCTCCCACTGGTCCTTCTTCGGGTCGTTGAGGAGGTCCGTACGCTTCTCGGCGCCGTCTCGGAAGGCCGGGTCGTCGGGCATGGCGTCCTTGCCCAGGGCCAGGTCCCGGTAGCCGGCGGCGGAGACCAGCACGCCGACGAAGACGTTGCTGGCGTCCTCGATCATCCGGCGCTGTTCGGCGGGCGTGAAGGCGCCGTTCTCACCGAGCGTCGTCAGCGTCTCCCGGTAGGCCCTCGCCTCCTCGCGCTGCGTGAAGGCCGAGGTGACGGCCAGTCCCGCCAGCCACTTACGGGCCTTGTCGCGCTCTTCCTTCGTGCCGGCCTTGAAGGTGATGAACAGGTGGCGGCTGTGGTCGCGTCCGTGGCTCTTGAGGATGTTGCCCTGGAGGTCCTTCAGGACGGCCCGGAGGTCGGCCTGGGTGTTGCGGGTCGGAGGGATCTCCTTGATGTCGGGGTTGATGGCTGTCTGTCTCAGGTCGATTGCCATGACACCCTGACTCACCCCAAAAGCCCATCCACAATCAGGGCGACCGCCTCGCCTCTCCCGGCCCCGGAAGCCACACGGGCGTCACGACGTGCGCAGACGGACCGTGACGCGAGGTGACGCACATCACCGGACATTCACCCGGCCGGAGCAGCCGCGATCACCCCAAACCCGCCACCCGGGTGAGACGCGGCGAACACGTGACCGGATACGGAATCGCCCGTAGCGCAGATGTACGACGGCCGGACGCGGGTGGGCCGTGCGGGTGAGGAGGAAACGTTCCCGCGTGGACGTCCCGTGCCGTCCCCGCAGAAGGGGCCCAGCCCCGTGGCTAGCGTCGTGGCGCAACGACCCCCGCAGCGACCCGGAGAGGAACGTCGTGTCCGTACCGACGACGATCGACCACACCGTCAGAGAGCACAGCCCCCGCCTCGCGTACGCCATGGTCAAGGCCGCCGCGCTGGCCTACCAGGACGAGGCGACGGTGGAGGCCACCGCGCGGGAGTGGGGCTTCGGGCGAGTACGCCATCACCACACCCGCTTCACCCCTCCCTTCCCGCTGGAGGACACCCAGGCGTACACGATCGCCAGCGACGACATGATCATCACGGCGTTCCGAGGGACGGAGCCCGCGCAGATCCGGGACTGGCTCTCGGACGCCACCACCCCGCCCTGGCCGGGCCCGGCCGCCACCGGCTACGTCCACTACGGCTTCGGGCAGGCCCTGGAGTCGGTCTTCCCCGCCGTCGAGGAAGCGGTCGCCGGCTTCCGGGACAACGGCCAGAGCGTGTGGTTCACCGGCCACAGTCTCGGCGGCGCCCTCGCGATGCTGGCCGGCTGCCGCATGTACCTGGAGGCGCCCCGCCTCCGCGCCGACGGCATCTACACCTACGGCCAGCCCCGCACCTGCGACCGGCTCCTGGCCGCGTCCTGCAACAAGGGCTTCCGGGAGCGGCTGCACCGCTACGTCAACAACAACGACATCGTCCCGCAGCTTCCGCCCGAGCCCGCCTACACCCACGTCGACACCCTCCACTACATCGACTCCACCGGCCGCGTCCGCTCCGCCATGCCCCCGCTCGGCACCCTCGGCGACCGCCTCCGCGGCGCCACCGCCGACCTCCTCGCCCCCGCCGGCGACGCCCTGCGCGACCATCCCGTCAAGCGGTACGTCGCGGCGATGGAGAAGAACCTCACCTGACCCCCTACGGGGACTCCC
>NZ_LIRL01000265.1 GCF_001419795.1 Streptomyces niveiscabiei | reverse complement strand
GGCCCACACCCTGTCGGTCGTGCCGTACGCCCTGTTCACCGCGCTGGTCGTCGGCGTCGACTTCGGGGTGGCGGCGATCCGGCCGGGCGCCGTGGGGTCGGGGTCGGTCGCCGAGCTGGCGGTGGGTCCGCTGACGGTGATGTTCGCGGGGCTCGTCGGGATACTGCTGGCGGGGCTGTGGCCGCTGACGTTCGTGCCGGTGCTGGTCGTGGCCGTCGTCTACCTGGCGGTCGTGGAGTCGGTGTCGCTGGACGGCAGCTGGACGAGCTGGTTCTCGCCGGTCGTCACCGACGAGAACGCGAACGGCCTCCCGGTCCCCTCGAACCTCTTGGAGCGCCACTCCGGCTGGCACGCGCTGTACCTGCTGGCGCTGTGCGTGCTGCTCACCTGCGTGGCGATGCTCCTCAAGGGCGGCCGTACCGTGGCGATCAAGGCGGTGATGGTCCTGGCGCTCGCGGTCACCGTGGTCGCTGGGTTCGGCCAGCGGCCGGGGGACCAGACGGCTCTGGCGCAGGCGCGGCGGACGGCGTCCGAGCACCCGGAGAAGGTGCAGTCGTGCGCGGAGTACGGGGGTTCGACGTACTGCTCGTTCCCGGAGTGGAACGGCCAGCGGGCGCAGTGGGCGAAGGTCGTGGACCGGGTCCGTGAGAACGCCGGGGTCACCACGCCGCTGACGGTGCGCCAGCGCATCGACGTCAGCGACGGGGTGGGCAGCGACTACTCGCTGACGCCCCAGACCGGCGCCGGCCAGGCCACGGTCGGCACCCGCTGGGGTGGCAACCGCGTCCCCGAGTTCGCGGTCGGGGTGGCGTCCGTGCTGGTCGCCGGTTCGGAGTCGGCGGCGGAGAACCTGTGCGGCGCGCGCGGGGTGACCGTCCTGTGGCTGGCGCTGGGGAACGACCCCACGCCCAAGGACACGTTCCGCAACATCCGCGTGGGGGACAGCACGGTGGGTTCCGCCATCGTCCTGTCTTCCACCGACACGGTCTCCATGACGGCCCAGCAGACCGACGTCGTCAACAGCCTCCTGACCCGCCCCCGCACCGAGGTCACGGCAGCGGTCAAGGCCCACTGGACCGAGCTGACCTCTCCGAGGACGACCACGGCGGACGCGGCGCGCCTGCTGGGCGTCGAGGCGCCGAAGGGGGCGGAGACGTGCGGCGAGTGAGGAAGAACGAAGAGAAGACGATGAACCCGGCCTCGAAGAACCCGAGTTCGACACCCCGGTCCGCCATACCTCCGGCCTCCGGCCACCCGGCCCCTGGTCACCCGGCTCCCGGTCACCCGGCCTCCGGCCACCCGACCCCTGGTCACCCGGCTCCCG
>NZ_LIRL01000264.1 GCF_001419795.1 Streptomyces niveiscabiei | reverse complement strand
CAGCCCACCCAGCCCACCCCCCTCAGCTGGAGAACGCCGCGTCGAACGAACTCGACGGCGGCTCGAAGTCGAACCCCTTCAAGCGGGCCAGCGCCTCCGGCGCCCCCTGGAGCCGGTCCATCCCGGCGTCCTCCCACTCGACGGAGATCGGCCCCTGATAGTCGATGGACCGCAGCATCCGGAACACGTCCTCCCAGGGAACGTCCCCGTGCCCGGCCGACACGAAGTCCCACCCGCGCCGGGGGTCACCCCACGGCAGGTGCGACCCGAGCCGCCCATTGCGCCCGTCCAGCCGCTTGCGCGCCTCCTTGCAGTCCACGTGGTAGATCCGGTCCCGGAAGTCCCAGAGGAACCCGACGGGATCGAGGTCCTGCCACACGAAGTGCGAGGGGTCGAAGTTGAGCCCGAACGCGGCCCGGTGCCCGACGGCCTCCAGCGCGCGATGGGTGGTCCAGTAGTCGTAGGCGATCTCACTGGGATGCACCTCGTGCGCGAACCGCACCCCTTCCGCGTCGAAGACGTCCAGGATCGGGTTCCACCGCGCGGCGAAGTCCTCGTACCCCCGCTCGATCATCGCCTCGGACGCGGGCGGGAACATGGCGACGAGGTGCCAGATCGCGGACCCGGTGAACCCGATGACGGTGTCGACCCCGAACGCGGCGGCGGCACGCGCCGTGTCCCGCATCCGCTCGGCGGACCGCTGCCGTACGCCCTCGGGGTCGCCGTCCCCCCACACGTCGCCGGGCAGGATCGCCTGGTGCCGCTCGTCGATGATGGCGTCGCAGACGGCCTGCCCCACCAGGTGGTTGGAGACGGCCCAGCACTTCAGGCCGTACTTGTCGAGGAGTTGGCGCCGGGACTCGAGGTACGAGGGGTCGGCGAGGGCCTTGTCGACCTCGAAGTGGTCGCCCCAGCAGGCGAGTTCGAGTCCGTCGTAGCCGAAGTCGCGGGCGAGCCGGCAGACCTCCTCCAGGGGAAGGTCGGCCCACTGTCCGGTGAACAGGGTGAACGGGCGCGGCATGCTCGGGCCTCCTCAGTTGACCGGGGTGTAGACGGAGTTCTTCTCGGCGCTCTCCTCGACCGCCGCGAGCACCCGCTGCACCTGGAGCCCGTCGGCGAACGACGGTTCGGGGGCGCGGAGTTCGGCGACGGCGTGGACGAGGTCGTGGGCCTGGTGGACGAAGGTGTGCTCGTAGCCGAGGCCGTGTCCCGGGGGCCACCAGGCGCCGAGGTAGGGGTGGTCGGGTTCGGTGACGAGGATGCGGCGGAAGCCGCCCTCGGTGTCGGGCAGCGTGCCGTCGTGGAACCAGAGTTCGTTGAGCCGCTCCAGGTCGAACCACAACGAGCCCTTCTCGCCGTTGAGTTCGATGCGCAGGGCGTTCTTGCGGCCGGTGGCGTAGCGGGTGGCCTCGAAGGAGGCGAGAGCACCGGAGGCGAACCGCCCGGTGAACAGGGCGGCGTCGTCGACGGTGACGGTCCCCGTGCCGGAGGAGGCGCCCCCGGCGGACAGGCCGCTCGTGGCGCCACCCGGCAGCGGACGTTCCCGGACGAACGTCTCGGTCAGCGCCGACACCCCGGCGAGCCGCTCCCCCGCCAAGTACTGGGCGAGATCGACGATATGGGCACCGAGGTCCCCCAGCGCCCCCGACCCGGCCAGCTCCTTCCGCAACCGCCAGGTGAGCGGGAACTCGGGGTCGACGAGCCAGTCCTGAAGGTACGTCACCCGAAGGTGGCGCAGCCTGCCGAGCCGTCCCGCGTCGACCAGCTGCCGGGCGAACGCGGTCGCGGGAACCCGGCGGTAGTTGAACCCGACCATGGCCAACTGCCCGCGCCCGTACGCCTCTTCGGCGGCGCGGACCATGCCCTCGGCCTCTTCGACGGTGTTCGCGAGGGGCTTCTCGCACAGCACGTGCTTGCCGGCCGCGAGGGCCGCGAGGGCGATCTCGGCGTGGCTGTCGCCGGGGGTGCAGATGTCGACGAGGTCGATGTCGTCGCGGGCGATCAGCTCGCGCCAGTCGGTCTCGGCGGACTCCCAGCCGTGCCGGTCGGCGGCCTGGCGTACCGCGTCCGGGTCGCGCCCGCAGATCGCGGCGAGGACCGGGGTGAGGGGGAGGTCGAAGACCCGGCCGACGGTGCGCCAGCCCTGGGAGTGGGCGGCGCCCATGAAGGCGTAGCCGACCATGCCGACGCGCAGCGGCGGCTTCCCCGGTTCCGCGGCCGACTCCCTCGGCTCCTGCGGCTGTTCCATGCGGTGGTCCTCCTCGTCGTGGTGCGCGCGGTGGGGGGATGCGGGCCGGGCCGCTCCCCTGGGCCCGGCCGGTTCTGTCACCTGAAGCCGGTGGGCAGGTACTGGTCGACGTTGGCCTTGTCGACGACGGCGGAGTACAGGGTGATCGAGGCGGGGATCTCCAGCTCGGCGAGTCCGCCGACGCCCTTGCCCTGGCCGAGGGCGCGGGCGAGGTCGATCGCGGAGGCGGCCATCGTCGGCGGGTACAGGACGGTCGCCTTGAGGACGCCGTTGTCCTGCTTGATGGCCTGCATCGCGGAGAGCGCGCCCGCGCCGCCGACCATGAGGAAGTCGTCGCGCCCGGCCTGCGAGACGGCGCGCAGGGCGCCCACGCCCTGGTCGTCGTCGTGGTTCCACAGGGCGTCGAACTGGGACTGGGCCTGGAGGAGTTGGGCCATCTTGGCCTGTCCGGACTCGACGGTGAAGTCGGCCGCCTGGCGGGCCACCTTGCGGATGTTGGGGTAGTTCTTCAGGGCGTCGTCGAAGCCCTGGGTGCGCTGGCGGGTCAGCTCCAGGTTGTCGATGCCGGCGAGTTCGACGACCTTCGCGTTCGCCTTGCCCTTGAGTTTCTCGCCGATGTAGCGGCCGGCGTTGAAGCCCATGCCGTAGTTGTCGCCGCCGATCCAGCAGCGGTACGCCTGGGGGGTGTTGAAGATCCGGTCGAGGTTGACGACGGGGATCCCGGCGCGCATCGCCTTGAGGCCGACCTGGGTGAGGGCCTTGCCGTCGGCGGGCAGGATGACGAGGACGTCGACCTTCTTGTTGATGAGGGTCTCGATCTGCCCGATCTGCTGGGCGGTGTCGTTGGAGCCCTCGGTGATCTCCAGCGTGACGTCGGAGTACTTCTGGGCGCGCTTCTTGGCCTGGTCGTTGATCGCGTTGAGCCAGCCGTGGTCGGCCTGGGGCCCGGCGAAGCCGACGGTGACCTGTTTGCCGGGCTGGTCGTCGGCGGCGGGCTGTCCGCTGTCGGCGGCCTGGTTCTTGTCGTCGCTCGACTCGTTGCTCGTGCAAGCGGTGAGGACTGCGGCGGCCGAGACGGCGGCGCTCCCGAGGAGCAGCCCTCTGCGGCTGGGGATGTGTGCCATGGCGGTGAGAACCTTTCCTCAGGTCGCGTTCGCGGTTCGGCGCTGGACGAGGACTGCGGCGACGATGATCGCGCCCTTGGCGATCTGCTGGACGTCGGTCTGGAGGTTGTTCAGGGCGAAGATGTTGGTGATCGTGGTGAAGATCAGGACGCCGAGGACGGAGCCGACGATGGTGCCGCGACCCCCGCTGAGCAGGGTTCCGCCGATGATGGCGGCGGCGATGGCGTCGAGCTCGTACAGGTTTCCGTTGGTGTTCTGGCCGGAGCCGGACAGGATGATCAGCAGGAACGCGGCGATCCCGCAGCACAGCCCGGACAGCAGGTAGAGGTAGAGGCGCTGGCGCCGTACGTCGATGCCGGCGAGCCGCGCCGCCTCGGGGTTGCCGCCGACGGCGACGGCCCGGCGCCCGAACGTGGTCCGGTTCAGCAGCAGCCAGCCGACGACCGTCACGAACGCGAACACCAGGACGAGCGGCGGGATGCCGAGGACGTAGGAGTCGCGTTCGCCGAGGTCGAGGATGCCGGCGATGGTGACGATCTGGGTCTGCCCGTCGGTGATCTGGAGGGCGAGTCCGCGCGCCGAGGCGAGCATGGCGAGGGTCGCGATGAACGGCACCATCCCGCCGTAGGCGATGAGCACCCCGTTGACGAGTCCGCAGCCGAGGCCGACGAGGACGGCGGTGAACAGGACGCCGGCGAAGCCGTACTCCTGGGTGGCGACGGTGGTCGCCCACACCGAGGAGAGGGCGACGATCGCGCCGACGGACAGGTCGATGCCGCCGGAGATGATGACGAAGGTCATGCCGACGGTGACGACACCGATCACCGACGCCTGGGTGAGGACGAGTTGGAGGTTGCGGGTGTCGAGGAACTCGTCGGGCTTGGTGATCCCGCCGATGGCGATCAGGACGGCGAGGACGCCGACCAGGGAGAGCGTACGGACGTCCGCGCGGACCAACACGGCGCGCCAGCCGGGCTGTTGATCGAGTGCGGGCACCTTGTCGGCGCTGTCCCGCGGCGGGGAGACGGGCTGCGTCATGACGCGGGGCTTCCTTCCATGACGAGGTCGAGGACACGGTGTTCGTCGAGTTCGCGGGCGGGGGCGGTGTGCACGACCCGGCCCTCGCGCAGGACCAGGACGCGGTCGGCGAGGCCGAGGACTTCGGGCACCTCGCTGGAGACGAGCAGCACGGCGAGCCCTTCGTCGGCCAACCGCCGTACGACGGCGTAGAGTTCGGCGCGCGCTCCGACGTCGACGCCGCGGGTCGGCTCGTCGAGGAGGAGCACCTTGCAGCCGCGCAGCAGCCAGCGGGCGAGGACCGCTTTCTGCTGGTTGCCGCCGGAGAGGGTGCGCACGGCGGCGGACGGGTTGTCGGGGCGCAGGGAGAGTTCGCGGGTCGCGGCGCGGGCGGCGCCCTGTTCGGCGGTGCGGTCGATCCAGCCGGCCCGCGCGAAGCGGGAGAGGGTGGACACGGAGACGTTGCGGGTGACGGACTGGAGCATCAGCAGGGCCTGCGCCTTGCGTTCCTCGGGGGCGAGCCCGAGCCCGGCGCGGACGGCGGCGGGTACGCTGCCAGGCCTCAACTGCCTGCCTTCCACGAGGACTTGACCGGCCGTCGGCTTGCGGGCGCCGTACACGGTCTCCAGGATCTCGGAGCGCCCGGAGCCGACCAGGCCCGCGAGTCCGAGGATCTCCCCGGCCCGCACCTCGAAGTCGACGGGCTCGAACTCGCCGTCCCGGGCGAGCCCGCGCACTTCGAGCACCGGAGTCCCTGACGGTGCGTCAACCGGCCTGTCCGGAAAGACGTATTCGACGTTGCGGCCGGTCATCAGCGCGACCACTTCGCTCGTCGGCGTCGACTCGGCGGGCAGCCCCCCGGCGACCGCGCGGCCGTCCTTGAGGACGGTCACCCGGTCCCCGATCCGGCGGATCTCCTCCAGCCGGTGCGAGATGTAGACGACGGCGACCCCGTCGGCGGTGAGGTCGGCGACGATCCGGAACAGGTTGTCGACCTCGTCCGGGTCGAGCGCGGCGGACGGCTCGTCCATCACGATGAGCCGTACGTCGTGCGAGAGGGCCCGGGCCATCGACACGATCTGCCGCTGGGCCGCCGACAACTCCCCGACCAGCTTCCCCGGCTGGACCTCCGGATGGCCAAGTCGCTTGAGCAGAGCGGCGGTTGCTGCTTTGGCCGACCTGGACCTGACGACGAACCCGGCGGCCGTCGGCTCGTGGCCCAGGTAGACGTTCTCGGCCACCGACAGGTGCTCGACGAGGTCGAGTTCCTGGTAGATGGTCGCGATGCCGAGGCGCATCGCGGCGATCGGGGAGCGCAGCGTGACCTCCTCGCCGCGCCAGCGGATCGTGCCGTCGTCGGGCTGGTGGGCGCCGGCCAGGATCTTGATGAGCGTGGACTTCCCCGCGCCGTTCTGGCCGAGCAGACAGTGCACTTCACCGGCCTGGACGTCGAGGTCGACGCCGTCCAGGGCCCGGACGCCGGGGAACGACTTGGTGATGCCGGACATGCTGAGCAGCGGTGCTTGAGGTGCCATGGTGGATCCCCTCGGCGGGCGGTGCGGGCCGGTGTCAGGGCGTGGCGGAACTCCCGGACGGGTGAACTCCAGTGCGGGGCAAGCTGGTTGAGCGATTGCGGCAGAACGGGAGCAGCGCTGTGCAGAGGGGCGGCGGACGCCGCCTACGCGGGAGAGAACAGGTGGTCGCTGATCAGCCGGGCCGCGCCGATGACTCCGGCGGCGGGGCCCAACTCCCCCAGGACGATGGGCAGATTGCCGGTCGCCAGGGGCAGCGACTGGCGATAGACCTGGGTACGGATCGCGGCGAGCAGGTTGTGGCCGAGGCCGGTCACCCCGCCGCCGATCACCACCAGGCCGGGGTTGAAGAAGGAGACGAGCCCGGCGATGACCTGCCCCACCTGGCTCCCCCCTTCACGGATCAGGTCGAGCGCGGTGGTGTCCCCGGCGACCGCCGCCGCCGCGACGTCCGCGCCGGTCAGCGTGCCGCTCACCGCGAGCCGCTCGGCGAGTTCGGCGGACAGCCCCTGCCGCGCCGCCTCCATCGCGTCCCGGGCCAGCGCCGCGCCGCTGAAGTGGGCCTCCAGGCAGCCCCGGTTCCCGCAGGCGCAGGGCCTGCCGTCCGGTACGGCCCGGATGTGGCCGATGTCGCCGGCGCTGCCGGTCGTACCCCGGTAGACCTGGCCGCCGACGACGATGCCGCAGCCGATGCCGGTGCCGATCTTGACGCAGAGGAAGTCGGCGACGGACCGGGCGACCCCGGCGTGCTGCTCCCCCATCGCCATCAGGTTCACGTCGTTGTCGACCATCACCGGGCAGCCGAGTTCCTGGCTGAGCGCCTCCCGTACGGGGAAGCCGTCCCAGCCCGGCATGATCGGCGGCGCCACGGGGACGCCCTCGGGGAAGCGGACCGGGCCGGGGACGCCGATGCCCGCGCCGTCGATGCCGTCGGCGAGGCCGGTGGCCCTCAACTTGGCGGTCATGGCGAGGACTTGCTCGAAGACCGCGACGGGGCCCTCGCGGACGTCGAGCGGTTGGTTGAGGTGACCGAGCGTCTCCAGCTCGGCGTTGGTGACGGCGACGTCGACCGAGGTCGCGCCGATGTCGACGCCCAGGAAGCGCAGTTCGGGGTTGAGGCGCACGTTGTGCGAGCGCCGTCCGCCCCGGGAGGCGGCGAGGCCGTCGGCGACGACCAGTCCCGTCTCCAGGAGCCGGTCCACCTCCACGGCCAGCTTCGACCGGGAGAGGTCGACCTGGTCGCCGAGCTGGGCCCGGGAGCTCTGGCCGCCGTCCCGCAACAGGTGCAGCAGCCTGGCCTGATGGGCGTTCGCGGGCCGTGCCGTCATCCGTCTCACGTGCCCCTCCCCGCCTCACGTCGGCCGTCCGTTCGTGCTTTCGAAGGGAACGTAGCAGCGGGCGCCGGAGCTGGGAAGAAGTTGTGCAGGAATTACCGCCGACTTTCTCCACTCACAGGACAAAGATCGGTGAGAGATCGTCCGCCGGTTCCGAAGAGGGGGAAATGTCCGAGGAGTTGGCTACGCTGATGACCCATCGCATACAGCTGATGACCCATCACCTACAGGGGGCGCGCGCATGACGCAGGAGACGGGCGAGGGGACGGGCGAGGAGCCGGGGTACGCGATGGCGCTCGCGGACGCGTCGTACGACTGGTACCGCGAGGCCGCCGCGAAGGCCCGGAAGTACTACCGGATCTCCGAGTGCCTCCAGATCGTGTTCGGCGCCGCGATCCCCGTGGCAGCCGTCCTCTCCCCCGGCGACGCCAAGGTCCCCGCGGTCCTGGGCGGGCTGGTCGTCGTCCTCACCGGGCTGCGCTCGGTCTTCCACTGGCAGGACGACTACCTGCGCTTCAGCCAGGCCCGCGAGGCGATCGAGGCGGAGCGCAGGCTGTACCGGACGGGCGGCGAGCCGTACGACGAACCGGCGTCCAGGGACCGGCGGTTGGCGGCGGCGGTGACGAGGGTGGAGCAGCAGGAGATGGGCGTGTGGGTCCAACTGGCAAGCATGCGCGAGGAGTAGGGCCCAGGAGAGAGGAGTGGAGCCCGCGAGAGGGGTGGGGCCTTCTCACTTCTCCCGCTCGTGGTACGACCGCCGCGTGTGCTCCGTGTGCTCCCGCATCAACCGCGTGGCCCGCTCCTCGTCCCGCTCCGCGATCGCCGCGATCAACTCCCGGTGTTCGTCCCAGGACTTGCGCCCCCGCTGCCGCGCTATCGGCGTGTAGTACCACCGCACCCGCCGGTCGACCTGCGCCGCGAGCCCGGTGAGGACCGTGTTGCCGGCCAGGTCCATGATGACCGCGTGGAAGCGGGCGTTGAGGGCGACGGCCGCGTCCACGTCGTCGCGGGCGACCGCGTCGAGGCCCTGTTCGTGGATGTCCCGCAGCTCCGCGAGCCCCGCGTCGGTCGGCTGCGCGGCGGCGAGCCGGGCCGCCTCGGCCTCCAGCAGCGTGCGTACCGTGAGGAGTTGGTCGGCCTCCTCCTCCGTGGGTTCGTGCACGAACGCCCCCTGCGCGGGCCGCAGGTCCACCCACCCCTCGGTGTTCAGCCGCTGCAACGCCTCCCGCACGGGCTGGCGCGAGACCCCGAGGTGCCCGGCGAGTTCGCTCTCGACGAGGTGCTGGCCGGGCCGCAGCGCGCGCGTGATGATCAGTTCGAGCAGCGCCTCGTAGACGCGGTCCCGCAGGGGCCCGGGCCGCTCCAGCCGGGGCACCGAACCGTGCGGCAGTCCAGACGTCAACATCGCGTCCCCTCCTGGGCAGCGCCCCAAGCATCACGCGCCTGCATCGGAGAGCCAGTATCGATTGTCTTTCGTCTACAGTCTACGGCGCGAAACAGCCCGCCCCGAGGCCGCGGACCCGCCACCGACACCCCCTACGAGCACCGCACCCCTACGGGCACCGCACCACCTGCCCCGCGTACGACAGATTCCCCCCGAACCCGAACAACAGCACCGGATCCCCGCTGGAGATCTCCCCCCGCTCCACCAGCTTCGAGAACGCCAGCGGAATGCTCGCGGCGGACGTGTTCCCGGACTCGACGACGTCCCGCGCGACCACCGCGTTCACCGCCCCGATCTTCTCCGCGAGCGGCTCGATGATCCGCAGGTTGGCCTGGTGCAGCACGACGGCCGCGAGGTCGGCCGGCGCGAGCCCGGCGCGCTCGCAGGCCTGCCGGGCGAGCGGCGGCAACTGGGTCGTGGCCCACCGGTACACGCTCTGCCCCTCCTGCGCGAACCGCGCGGGCTGCCCCTCGATGCGCACGGCGTGCCCCATCTCCGGCACGGACCCCCACAGCACCGGCGAGATCCCGGCCTCCTCGGACCGCTCGACGACGGCGGCGCCCGCCCCGTCCCCGACGAGGACGCAGGTCGTGCGGTCGGTCCAGTCGGTGACCTCGGACATCTTGTCGGCGCCGATGACCAGCGCCCGGCTCGCCCCGCCGCCGCGCACGATGTGGTCGGCGGTGGCCAGCGTGTGGGTGAACCCGGCGCACACGACGTTGAGGTCCATCGCGGCGGGCCCGGGGATGCCGAGGCGGGCGGCGACCCGGGCGGCCATGTTGGGCGAGCGGTCGACGGCCGTGGACGTCGCGACGAGCACGAGGTCGATGTCGCCCGGGCCGAGCCCGGCGGCGGCGAGGGCCTTGGCGGCGGCGTGCGCGGCGAGTTCGTCGACGGGTTCGTCGGGGCCGGCGATATGGCGGGTGCGGATGCCCACCCGTGACGAGATCCATTCGTCACTGGTGTCGACCATGCCCGCCAGCTCCGCGTTGGTGAGCAGCCTGGCGGGCTGATAGTGACCGACGGCGGCGATGCGAGAGCCGTTCATCTGGGGTCCCCTCGTGGCCTTGGGTAGCGGGATTCCCCAGTCTGGTCAGTGACTCACGGGTAGGCGGGCAGGTGAAGCGACAGGAAACGGGCGCACCTGTTGTCAGCTTCCCTCACAACGGGGAGCGCCCCGGCTCCCGTACCGGCCGTACTAGCCGGTAAACAGTTTCGTGGCCTTCTGCACCAGCTCGTAGAGACCATAGGCCAGCGGCGCCCCCACCCACACCCAGGCGAAGACGATCAGCGGACGCCGGTCAGGCGGACTCTGCTCGGACATCGGCGGCCTCCTTCGGAGCGGCCGTCACATGGTGACGGGGGTGGACGGGGCGGACCAGCTCGTTGGCGACGAAGCCGACGGCGAGCAGGCCGATCATGATGAACAGGGAGACGGTGTAGAGGGAGGCGCCGTCCTTGCCGGCCTCCTCCTGCCGGTCGGCGATCCAGTTGACGATCAGCGGGCCGAGGACGCCGGCCGTCGACCAGGCGGTGAGCAGCCGCCCGTGGATCGCGCCGACCTGGTAGGTGCCGAACAGGTCCTTCAGGTACGCGGGGATCGTGGCGAACCCGCCGCCGTAGAAGGAGAGGATGACCAGCGCGCAGACCACGAACAGCGGCTTCGAGGAGTCGCCGAAGGTCGCGATCAGGGCGTACATCAGCGCGCCGGCGCCCAGGTACACGCGGTAGATGTTCTTGCGGCCGATCAGGTCGGACGCCGACGACCAGCCGATGCGGCCCGCCATGTTCGCGGCCGACAGCAGCGCCACGAACCCGGCTGCGGCCGTGGCGGTGACCGTCTGCGAGGTGTTCGCGAAGAAGTCCGTGATCATGGGCGCGGCCTTCTCCAGGATGCCGATCCCGGCGGTCACGTTCATGCACAGGACGACCCACAGGCACCAGAACTGCGGTGTCCGCACAGCACTGTTGGCGGAAACCTGCGGCCCTGAGACAGAAACAGAGACCGTGGACGCCGCCTCCACCGGCCTCGGCACCCGCACGAGCAGCACGCCGAGCGTCATGAACACCGCGTACGTCAGCCCGTGCACGAGGAACGCGAGCGCGATGCCCTCGCTGTCCCGGCCGAACGACTCCAGCATCTGCGCCGACCACGGCGAGGCGATCAGCGCGCCGCCGCCGAAGCCCATGATGGCGATGCCCGTCGCCATGCCCGGCCGGTCCGGGAACCACTTGATCAGCGTCGACACCGGGGAGATGTAGCCGATGCCGAGCCCGATCCCGCCGATGAACCCGTACCCGAACACGATCAGCCAGTACTGCTCGGTCGCGGCGCCCAGCGCGGAGACCAGGAACCCGGTCGAGAAGCAGACCAGCGCGACGGTCATCGCCCAGCGCGGCCCGTTGCGTTCGACGAGGGTGCCGCCGAACGCGGCGGACAGGCCCAGCATCACGATGGCGAGCTGGAACGGCAGCGCGCTCTGTGTCCCGCTGAGGTCCAGCGCGGACTCCAGCGCCGGCTTGAACACGCTCCAGGCGTACGCCTGGCCGATCGAGAGATGTACGGAGAGGGCGGCCGGGGGAACGAGCCAGCGGCTCCAGCCGGGCGGCGCGATGGGGGGACTCATGAATCCGGAACCGTAGGAATCTTCCGGCCACTTGAGAAGGCACCGCGTCGATCGTATGCGGTGAGCGGTATGCACCGAGCGCCGAACGGTCGGACCGATCGTTCCGCCCCGCGGGGGCCCTGCGGGACAATGAACGGCATGGGACGAGTCACCGAACGCCGCAGAGTGGTCCGTATCCGGGACGGGGCCGTGTCCACGCGCGCCGACACGCTGGTGGCGGAGGAGCCGCTGGAGATCCGCCTCAACGGCAAGCCCCTCGCGATCACCATGCGCACCCCGGGCGACGATTTCGCGCTGGCCGCGGGTTTCCTGGTGAGCGAGGGTGTCCTGGCGCACGCCGGGGATCTCCAGAACATCGTGTACTGCGCGGGCGCGACCGTCGACGGCGGCAATTCGTACAACGTCGTCGACGTCCGCACCACCCCCCAGGTCGTCGTACCGGACATCACGCTCGAACGGAACGTCTACACGACGTCGTCGTGCGGCCTGTGCGGAAAGGCCAGCCTCGACGCGGTACGGACCACCGCGCGCTGGCCCATCCGCGACGAACCGCCGGTCCGGATCGGGGTCGACCTGCTGGCCGCGCTGCCCGACCGGCTGCGGGAGGCCCAGCGGGTCTTCGACCGCACGGGCGGTCTGCACGCCGCCGCCCTCTTCAGCGACCAGGGCGAACTCCTGGACATCCGCGAGGACGTGGGCCGGCACAACGCGGTCGACAAACTCGTGGGACGCGCCCTCCAGAACGGCGATCTGCCGCTGTCCCGCAGTGTGCTGCTGGTCTCGGGGCGCGCGTCGTTCGAGCTGGCGCAGAAGGCGGTGATGGCGGGGATTCCGGTGCTGGCGGCGGTCTCCGCGCCGTCGTCCCTCGCGGTGGACCTGGCCGAGGAGACGGGGCTGACGCTGGTCGGTTTCCTGCGGGGCAGTTCGATGAACGTGTACGCGGGGGCGGAGCGGATCGAGACGGTCAGCCCCGCACCCCTGGCGTAGCCGGGTCCGTCACCGGCGGCTCTCCGTCAGCGTTCCCGCCCGGTCGCCGGCGGGCGGGGTCTCCGGCTGCCCGGAGACCTCCACGGCCTCGTCCCGGGAGCGCCGCTTGGCGATCACCGCGCACACCATCAGCTGCATCTGGTGGAACAGCATCAACGGCAGCACGGCGAGGGATGCCTGCGCCCCGAACAGCACGCTGGCCATGGGCAGCCCCGACGCCAGGGACTTCTTGGAGCCCGCGAACTGGATCGCGATCCGGTCGGCGCGGTCGAAGCCGAGCGCCTTGCCGCCGTACCAGGTGAGCGCCAGCATCACCGCGAGGATCACGGCCTCGACGACGAGCAGCGCCCCGAGCCGCCCGGGGCTCACCTGGTGCCAGATGCCCCGGACCATGCCCTCGCTGAACGCGGAGTAGACGACCAGCAGGATCGAGCCCCGGTCGACGAGTCCGAGGATCTTCTTGTGCCGCGTGATGAACCCCCCGATCCAGCGCCGGGTCAGCTGCCCGGCGAGGAACGGCACGAGGAGCTGGAGGACGATCTCCAGCAGGGAGTCCGCCGAGAAGCCGCCGCCCGCGCTGCCCAGCAGGGTGGCCGCCAGCACGGGCGTCAGGACGATGCCGATCAGGGAGGAGAAGGAGCCCGCGCAGATGGCCGCCGGGACGTTGCCGCGGGCCATCGAGGTGAAGGCGATGGAGGACTGGATCGTCGAGGGGACCAGGGTGAGGAAGAGGACGCCCTGGTAGAGGGGGTGCGTCAGGATCGTCGGGACGAGCGCGCCGGTCGCGAGGCCCAGCAGCGGGAAGATCACGAACGTACAGGCCAGGACGGTGACGTGCAGCCGCCAGTGCCGCAGGCCGTCCATCGCCTCGCGGGTCGAGAGGCGGGCGCCGTACAGGAAGAAGAGGAAGGCGATGGCGCCGGTGGAGAAGCCGGAGACCGTGGCGGCGGCCGTTCCGCGGGCCGGGAGCAGCGCCGCGAGGCCCACGGTCCCCAGGAGGAGAAGGATGTAGGGGTCGATCGGCATCCGGCTGGGCCATCGCAGGCGTTTCACTGTGCTCCACGTGCGCGTTCGTAGGTGCTGTCCGTACAGAGAACGAGGGCGCAACCGCCCCTCTCCATGCTGCTCCCTCCGCCCGTGATCGGGAATCCGCCATACGGCACTCACTGTTATCGCAACCGGCGATAACCACTACCCTGGACCCATGTACGACCCGTCCCACCTGCGTACCTTCCTCACCGTCTCCCAAACCCTCAGCTTCACGCAGGCCGCCCGGCGGCTCGGGCTGCGTCAGTCGACCGTCAGCCAGCACGTACGCCGTCTGGAGGACGCGGTCGGCCGCACCCTGTTCACCCGGGACACGCATTCCGTCGAGCTGACGGAGGACGGCGAGGCCATGCTCGGCTTCGCGCGGCGCATCCTCGCGGTGCACGAGCAGGCGACCGCGTTCTTCACGGGCGCGCGCCTGCGGGGCCGGCTCAGGTTCGGCGCGTCGGAGGACTTCGTACTGACCCGGCTGCCGGAGATCCTGGAGGGGTTCCGGTACGAACATCCCGAGGTGGACCTGGAGTTGACGGTCGAGCTGTCCGGCACCCTGCACGAGCGGCTGGCCGAGTCCGGCACCCCCGTAGGCTTCTCGACGAGCGGCCCGGCCCAGTCGGACGCGATCAGAGCGGCCCTGGCGATCACGGTCGCCGGAGAACCCCTGTTCAGCACGGTCCAGTCGACGTACAACGTGCTGGAGACGTCGGCGTCCGAGGCCCTCGCGGAGGCACACGCGGCAGGCCTCACGGTGATCGTGAAGGAGGGCATGGCAAACGGCCGCCTCGCGGGCGACGAGGCCCCCGAGGCCGTACGAAAGATCGCGGAGGAAACCGGCGTAGGCCCGGACGCGATAGCCCTGGCCTGGATCCTCGCCCAGCCCTGGACCGGCTTCGCCCTCTCGGGCGCGGCGACGACGACCCAGCTCACGGCGAACCTGAAGGCCGAGAAGGTCACCCTGGACGACGAGCAGAAGGCGGCGCTGGCGACGCTCGCGGAACCCCCGGCGACGTACTGGGCGACCCGAAGCGCCCTGCCCTGGCACTGACCCCCGCCACCCTCTCCCCGCACAGAAAGCCATGAGACGACCACGCCCCCAATGAGACACCAACGTCTCACATGGGCTATGGTCGTCTCATGGCCGTCGACCGTGACCACGTACTGCGCACCGCCGCAGCCCTCCTGACCCGCAAGGCCACCGCCACGATGGACGAGGTGGCGAAAGCGGCCGGCATCGGCAGAGCGACCCTGCACCGCCACTTCGCGGGCCGCGACGCACTGGTCCGCGCCCTGGAGGCGCACGGCATCGAAGAGTGCGAGACCGCGCTGGACGCGGCACGGCTCGACGAGGGAACCGCCGAGGACGCCCTGCGCCGCCTGGTCCGCGAACTCGAACCCTCCGCCGCGCTGATGGCGTTCCTCTACACGGAGAACCAGCTCTTCGAGGGCGAGGGTCTGAACGAGGGCTGGGCGCGGATCGACGAACGGGTCGCGGCGCTGTTCAGACGCGGCCAGCTCGCCGGCGAGTTCCGTATCGACCTCGCCCCCACCTGGCTGACCGAGGCCCTGTACGGCCTGCTCGGGGCCGCCGCCTGGATGATCCAGTGCGGAAAGAGCGCCCCCAAGGACTTCCACCACATGACCGTCGAGCTGCTGCTCGGCGGCGCGCTAAGGAGAGAGGCATGACCAGCACCGTGCAGACGACGGGTACGACGGAGGCGGTGCACCGCCCGGGCCGCTGGCTCGGCCTCGCCGTCCTCGTGCTCGCCGTGCTGCTGGTGGCCGTGGACGCCACCGTCCTCGGCCTCGCGACCCCGTACATCAGCGAGGACCTCAAGCCGTCCGGCACGCAACTGCTGTGGATCGGCGACGTCTACTCCTTCGTCATCGCCGGACTGCTCGTCTCCATGGGCAGCCTCGGCGACCGCATCGGCCGCAAGCGCATCCTGCTCATCGGCGCGACCGCGTTCGGCCTGATATCGATCCTCAACGCCTATGCCACGACACCGGAGTTGATGATCGCGGCCCGCGCGCTGCTGGGCGTGGCCGGCGCGACGCTCATGCCGGCGACCCTCGCCCTGATCCGCAACCTCTTCCCGGACCCCCGCGAACGCAGCCTCGCGGTCGGCATCTGGGGAGCAACCGCCTCCGCCGGTACGGCAGTCGGCCCGATCATCGGCGGCTTCCTCCTCGAACACTTCTGGTGGGGCTCGGTCTTCCTCATCAACCTCCCGGTGATGGCCGCCCTGGTCCTCATCGGCGCGAAACTCCTCCCGGAGTCCCGCAACCCGAACCCCGGCCCCTGGGACCTCCCGAGCGTCCTGCTCTCCCTCGTCGGCATGGTCGCGGTCGTGTACGGCGTGAAGGAGGCGGCGGTCCACGGCATCACGCCGGTCACCCTCGCGGTGGCCGCCCTCGGCGCGGCAGCGCTGTACACCTTCGTACGCCGCCAACTCACCCTCCCCACCCCCCTGTTGGACATGCACCTGTTCCGCAACCGGGGCTTCAGCGGAGCGGTCCTCGCCGACCTCCTGACCATCCTCGGCCTCTCCGGCGTGGTCTTCTTCCTCTCCCAGTACCTCCAACTCGTCCAGAACCGCCGCCCGTTGGAAGCGGGCCTGGCCGAACTCCCCGCAGCGATAGGCGCGGTGGCGGCAGGCCTGATCGCCGGCCGAGCGGCCCGCCGCTTCTCGGTACGAGCAGTGGTCTCGGGAGGCCTAGCGGCCATAGGCATCGGCCTGGCAACCCTGACCCAACTCCACACCTCAACGGGCTACCCACTCCTTGGCGCAGCCCTGCTACTGGTGGGCGCCGGAGCAGGCTTCTCCTTCACCGTGACAGCGGACGTCATCCTGTCCTCGGTCCCCAAGGAACGGGCAGGTTCAGCATCAGCGGTGTCAGAAACGGCGTACGAACTGGGCGCGGCCCTGGGCATCGCGGCCCTGGGCTCGATAGTGACGGGCGTGTACAGAGGCTTCGAGTCCCCGGCAGGCACCTCGGCGGCAGCGCACGAATCCCTGGGAGGCGCGGTAGAAGTAGCGACAACGCTCCCAACTCACACGGCAGAAGCCCTACTGACCTCAGCGAGGGAAGCTTTCATGGACGGCCTGGCGCTGGCATCGGGAGTAGGAGCGGCGGTCTTGCTGGCGGCGTCGGCGGCGGCGTGGTTCCTGCTGCGAGACAGGAAGCTCGACTAAAAAACGGGGGGTGGCTGGTTGCTGTTAGGGGCGCGGGGAACTGCGCGACAAGCCACAGCGCACCCGCAGCCGCGAAACCACCTCAGTCACCCCCTTCGGAGCGAACCCCTACGCGGCCTTGGCCTTAGTCGCATACACGTCCACATACTCCTGCCCCGACAACCGCATGACCTCAGCCATCACCGAATCCGTCACAGCCCGCAGCACATACCGATCCCGCCCCATCCCGTCATACCGGGAAAACTCCATCGCCTCCCCGAACCGCACGGTCACCTTCCCCATCCGAGGAATCCCCGCACCCCCCGGCTGCAACTTGTCCGTCCCGATCATCGCGAACGGCACCACCGGCGCCCCGGTCATCAGCGTCAGCCGAGCGATCCCGGTCCGCCCCCGGTACAACCGCCCGTCGGGCGACCGCGTCCCCTCGGGATAGATCCCGAACACCTTGCCCTCTTCGAGCACCCGCCGCCCGGTCATGAGCGCGGCGACACCCCCACGCCCCCCGTCGCGGTCGACGGGGATCATCCCGACCCCGGTGAAGAACCACGCCATGAGGCGCCCCTTGAGCGACGTCCCCGTCACGTACTCGTCCTTCCCGATGAAGAACACCTGCCGGTCGCAGACCAGCGGCAGGATCATGGAGTCGATGAACGTGAGGTGATTGCCCGCGAGGATGACAGGCCCGTCCCCCGGAATGTTCTCGACTCCTTCCACCTGCGGCCGGAACCACAGGCGCATGACCGGTCCGACGACTGCCTTAAGGAGCGCGAAGCGGGACAACGGGCCCTCCGATGTCAAGGGATTGTGTATAAGTCCGTGCAGGTAGGCACGTTACTCTCGGCTACCCGGGTGACGCACATCGGGACGCCGAGGTCTTACGCAGTGTTGACACGGGTTTACCTGCGGGACGGCTGCGAAACCCGTTCGTGTTCTCCCGGTAGCCATGTTCACGCCTCTACGATCAGCGCGCACGCACGAGCCGACGACGATAGGGGAGAGCCGATGGCGACGCAGGACGAGGGCACGCGGGGGACCGGCCGGCGCGCACTGCTGGGCGCGGCGGTACTGGGCGCGACGGGAACGGTCATAGGCACGGCGGGTACGGCGAGAGCGGCGGGCACGTCGAAGGGGCACGGCCTGAAGTCCCTGCCCGTGCCGACGATCATCGGTCACCGGGGAGCCAGCGGCTACCGCCCGGAGCACACCCTCGGCTCCTACCAACTCGCCCTGGACATGGGCGCGGACATCGTCGAGGCGGGCGACCTGGTCCCCACGAAGGACGGCCACATCGTCTGCCGCCACGAGCCGGAGATCGGCGGCACGACGGACGTCGCAGCGCACCCGGAGTTCAAGGACCGCAAGCGCACGAAGGTCCTGGACGGCGTCACCGTCACCGGCTGGTTCACGGAGGACTTCACGCTGGCGGAGCTGAAGCGGCTGCGCGCCGTCGAGCGCATCCCGGCGAACCGCCCGCACAACACGCTGTACGACGGCCGCTGGGAGATCCCGACCTTCGAGGAGGTCCTGAAGTGGCAGGACGAGCAGACGCGTAAGCGCGGCAAGCAGGTCTGGATCTACCCGGAGACCAAACACCCCACGTACTTCCGCAAGCTGGGCCTGGGCCTGGAGGAGCGCGTCGCGAAGCTGCTGCGCAAGCACGGCAAGGACCGCCGCGACTCCCCGGTGATCCTCCAGTCCTTCGAGCCGACCAGCATCCAGCGGCTGAACAAGCTCGTCGGCAACCCCCTCGTCGTGCTCCTGGACGCGGCCGAGTCCCGCCCCTGGGACTTCGTCGAGTCCGGCGACCCCCGTACCGTCGCCGACCTGATCACCCCCCAGGGCCTGCGGGAGATCGCCGGGTACGCGCAGGGCATCGGCCCGACCCTCAACCTGATCATCCCGAGGGACGCGGACGGCCGGCTCACGAAGCCGACGACGCTGGTCCGCGACGCGCACCGGGCCGGCCTGATCCTGCACCCCTACACGATGCGCAACGAGAACCCCTTCCTCCCGGCGGAGTACCGCAAGGGCACGGACGCGGACGGGTACGGCGACGTGTTCGGCGCGTACCGCACGTACTTCGCGACCGGCATCGACGGGGTCTTCACCGACAACCCGGACACCGGTGTGCTGGCCCGCGAGGACTTCCGGAACTCGTGACGTCGGGTATGTCACAGCACTACTGAGTGTCCGGGAGGTTGCGACCGGGCGAGCGCGGGGATAGGAGTGGAGAACTACCGACGATCAGATGAGCGGGAGGCGTGCGCACATGGGCATGAGCGTGACCATCTCGGGCGCGACCGAGCAGGATGCCGAGCAGATCTTCAGGCTTCAGTACCTGTGTTTCCAGAGTGAGGCCGCCCTGTACGGCAACTACCGCATCGACCCGCTCGTCCAGTCCCTGGACTCCGTCCGCGAGGAGCTGACCACCGACTGCGTCTTCGTCGCCCGCCTGGGCGAGGAGGTGGTCGGCTCCGTCCGGGGCCACATCACGGACGACGGCGCGGCCTCGATCGGCAAACTCTGCGTCCACCCCCGCCTCCAGGGCCACGGCATCGGAGCGAGGCTCTTGCGAGCGGCCGAAGCGGCCCTGGCAGAGGAACGAGGCGCCAAAAAGTTCCGCCTCCACACAGGCCACCGCAGCGAGGGCAACCTCCGCCTCTACCGCAAGGTCGGCTACGAAACGGTAGGCACCTCGGAGGGCACGGACGGCGTCCCGATGATCGTCCTGGAGAAACAGGCGGGGGAGTACGCCAAAACGGCGTGAGCGCGGATGCCTTTGTCTTTTAGGGGCGCGGGGAACTGCGCGACAAGCCACGATGGCGCAGCAGTCGCGACCGATCCTCAAGCACCCCTCTGAGAAGGCGCCTTCCTCAGCCAGTACAGGGCGGACAGCGGAAGCAGTACCGGGATGAACACGTACCCCATCCCGTAGTCCGACCACACGGTCGAGTCCGGGAACGCCGACGGCTCCACCAGCGTCCACGTCCCCACGATCAGCACCCCCGCGAGTTCGGCGGCGCAGCACACCTGCGCCGCCTTGCGGGCCGTCTCCCCGCCGCGCACGAGCGAGTACGTGATGAACCCGTACACGACCCCGGCGACGGCGGACAGGGAGTACGCGAGCGGCGCCCGGTCGAACTCCGTGGCGATCTGGTACGCGGACCGCGACACCGCGCCGACGACCATCACCCCGTAGAACCAGACGAGCAGCAGACCCGGCCCGCTGATCAACCGGCGTCCCCCCACGGTCTCAGCCTCCCCAGATGTCATAGAGCCGCACCTCCAGCACCGCCAGCACGACGCCACTCGCCGCGACCGTCACCGACCCCCACCGCGTCCGCTCGGCCAGCGACATGAACGCGGCGGCGGGCACACACGCGAAGGCCCCCAGCAGATAGGCGACGAAGATGGTCGTCCCCTGATCCGGCTTGTCGCCCCGGGCGAGCTGCACGATGCCGACGGCGAGCTGGACGACGGCCAGCACCGTCACCACGGCCATCCCGATGAAGTGCCAGTCCTTGGTCGGCTGATCTCGGTACGCCGCCCAGCCGCACCACGCGGCGAGCAGCAGCGCGGCGACGGACGTCACCACGGTGAGGGCAACAAGCATGCGGCGACCCTATTACGCCGGTATCAACCCCCGGACGCCGGGCTCACCCCACCCCCGCGCCAAGGTGTCCACGTCTGTCCAGCATCCGGACACCCCGCTCCCGGTCAGCACCATACGTCTGCTTTACTGATCGCATGACCACGACGAGCAGCCGCACCCTTGCGACCGAGGCGACCATGACGCCCGGTGCTCGTTGTCTGTGTCGAATGCGCGCCTTCTAGAGGGCCCCCGCACCATCCCCTGCGCTCGCGCCCCCGAAGCGAGCCGCGCCGCCGCGCCCCACCTCCGTACGGAACCGTCCGCACGTGAC